>CAUHLX010000075.1 GCA_959606705.1 uncultured Bacillota bacterium
TCTGCAAACCAAGCAATTGCATTCGCTACTGCTGCAATCGTGTTGCCAACCGCTGCAAAAAACTGTTGAGCACTTTCAGTAGCAAACCAATTATTCAATTGAGTAATTAATGGGGCGAGAGCGTTTAGAGCCGTCTGTGACGCTGTGGCGAATCCGGTCTTCATGTTTGACAAAAACATATTGAGCTGTGTTTTCGGAGATTCCAGCATCTTGGAATATGCCTCTGCGCCCATGTTCTGCGCTTCCAGCAATTTGTTGAACTGCTCGATAAATCCTTCCACATCTCCGCTTTTGCCCAGCTGATCGATACCGAACGCCCGAATCTGTGCCTTGCTCATATTAAACCGCTCTGCCAGAGAAACAATATCACCGGATAGAGCTTCTTTCAGAGAAAAACCGGCACCCTCCAACCCCTGGCCGGTATTATCGAACACTGCTAACTGCTCTGCAATTTTGTTTAGTCCGTCAATCTGCTTTGGATTCGTGGTGACAGATAAGAAAGAGGATGTATTCTTTGCCAGCTCCTCCAAGCTGAACGCAGAAGTCTGCGCCTGCTTCTGGAGCTTTGTAAACAGGGCCGATCCCACATCATTATTACCAAGCCGTGCTTGGAATTCGCGTTCAATGGAATCCAGATCCAACGCGCCTCCGATTGTAATATCAAACGCTTTTTTAGAGATGATAGCCGTGACAGCTGCCTTGATCGCTCTGCCTACTCCATCCCATGACGATTTGACCTTATCCGCGCTCTTCCTGGCCTTCTCCTGCCTGTCATTCAGATCTTCAACAGCATTACCCGATTGCCGAGCGCTGCGGTTTACTTTTTCGTAGCCCTTTCCCATATCCGGGGAATTTGAGGCGGTGTTTACCGCGTTCATAGATTGTTCCACGCGTTCCAACGCCTTCTCGATCTTAGTTAACTTGTTGCTGATATTATCCCGCAAAGTCAAACTCGTTGCGATTCCTGCCATGTCCTCACCCCCGTTTCCTTCTTGCCTTAGCGGCCTCTTTCCGTTCCTTCTCGATCTGGAGATCAATTGAGGCGTAAATGAAGGCCCGCTCCCGAAGGGACAGGCCCATCAATACGCCCGGCAATATTTTCAACCGCTGGAGGGCGTAGTGCGCGTAGGCGGCTTCTCCGTCCGCCTCCGCATCCGCGCCCCCCGTAATTAGTTTTTTGCCTCGTCCCGCAGATCGTTGATATCATCCGTAAAGCCGTTGATCTCCTGCACGGCCAAAAGCAGATCGGTAAACTGTCCCGGCTTCAGCAGCGCATCAATCAAATCCTCCGCGCCCCGGACTCCATACTTCGCCTGTAATTCCGCATCCTTGAAATTCGGCTCCATACAGCAGGCGGCCACTAGACGGCTACTATACAGATCCGTATCGGTCTCTGTCTGCTTCTGGTGCGTTTTTTTATCATACGATACCTTCTGGCAACTCCGCCGAATTGCTTTATTCTCCCCCTCCGTGATCGACCGGACCACAAAGGGGAAAGGGAAGGGCGAAATCATAACCTCTGTTGTGGTCTCGCCCACCGGCTCCTTCATCAAAAATTCCTGTAGCTTTCCCATGATATACCCCCCTTTAGAGCTTGCTGAACGGCGTCAGAATATCGAAGTCCTCAAAGGTGAAGTCCACATCTTCATCCAGAGGATCATCCGAATCACCGTCCAACTTTGCAAGGATGACAGAATCCAGATTGACGCCCATCAGAAGGACTGACTGTTTCCCGGCATCCGATTCCTGGTCGTCATTCTCAACCACCATATCAAAATAGATATCCTTGCCTGTCCGCTTCCAATCCATGACCATCTGTCGGAAGATCGGTGTCACATAATGGAGGGTCATGGAACCCGTCCCGTTTGCCCCGGTAGTCTTGTGGCCGGTCATCCGCTTCCCGATGCTCTTCACTTCTGACTTACTCTTCTCCACCGTGGCCTCAACGGTTTTTGCAAAAAACAGCTCCTCATTGTTGCCGTCAATCTTTGCATAGGCGCGCCCTTCCTTGCCGCTAATAGCGTCTTGCGCTCGCATAGTCTTCATGTCTTCGCCCCTCCTTAATTCACTGTTACTGTCATATACAGTTTTTCCATGCCATCATCTGGTGTCAGGGCACAGCTCACAACCACATCTCTCTTTCCTGCACCTGCCTGCACCTCAATATCGGTAGATTCAAAACCGCTGATTGCCTGGATGGATTGATACTGATTCGCCAGGGCTACCAGATCAGCCTTAAAGAGCTGCCGCCCGGTATCATTGTTGGTTACCAGGCCGATATATGACTCTCCAAAAATACGGGCTACGTCATTCGCCCAGCCGTCCATGACTCGGACAATTCGGTTTGATGTCCAATCCTCGGACACGCCACCGCCGAAGGTAGTCAAGCTGTTGATATCGCTCAGGACCCGCGCCTGCCCCTGCTCCCCGTAAAAGACAAACTCGCCCGCCTTGATTGCCGCCTCATACTGCGATTTGGTATATTTGACATCCACATCCACAGCACCGTCATAGGCGTGGTTTGTCAGGGATACATTGACTGCGGCTCCGGCTGTCGCCCCAGTAACCCAAGCGACCGCCTTATCTCCCGACACCGTAGTCCCATCTGTCAGTATGACACCGTTCTTTACATTGATGAGGCCGATATTGTCCCCAGCATATTGATACAGCACACCGGTGATCTTCTTCCCCTCGTCATCCCGCAGACGCTTCACAAATGCAGCATACAGCCCCTTTGTGGATTCGTCCGTACCGGGGTATCCAAGTGTATCGAACTGCTCCACCTCGAACTTGTTCAGGGCCGCAGTGTGTGCCGCCCCGTTGACAGTCCCATTTGCGCCACCTGTCAACGCGGTTGCCGCCGTAGCCGTCAAAGTCTCGGCAGTCCCAAACGTTACATACTGATTGGCCTGAAGATTTGTCGTACCTCCAGAAGCTGCTACTGTCTGGACATCCATCTCAGCTCCATTCAAATATGTAATGACATCCACATCAGAATCATCATCCACATTCGTCTGGATCGCAACACGGATATCATTTCCGCGTGTGCCACCCCATTTTGCCGTTACAGGAAGGCCCCCGACTGTGGCGGTCGCTTTAGTTCCACCGGAATTTACCCGATAGATCAGCAACGTCTTCGCCTGTTTAAGGGCTTCCCTCACCAGCAGCAAAGAGGCGTCAGTGGGATCATATCCCAGCATATCCATGGACACTTTATTGAACTCGCCGGCCTCTACCGTAAAGACTTGATTTTCAGGACCCCAGTTCAGCTCCAGGGACAGCGCCGCCACTCCGCGCTCTCCCAGCTTCGCCGCACTGCCAAGGCCCACAAAATTGATATATGCTCCAGGCAATACCTTATTCTGCACTGTAAAAGTGCCGCCTCCCATTGGCATCTAATCACACCTTCCTCTTTAAATACCCACTGACCAACGAATCAGCCTGGGCTTTCGAATATGTCTCACCATCCGCCAAAACAGCAGACATAACATCATGTTCTACCCCTGTTTTCGTGGATAACAGCTGCTCTTTTGTATACTGGCCTTCCGCCAACTTCTCCTTTGCCACTACTTCAATACCTCCTCTTGTTCCAAAACCTCCATATTTTCTCCACCTGCTGGGGCCAGAAGATAATTCAGGTTGACGTCAAATAAAAACTGAAAGACGCGGGTATTGTCGTCCTTTCTGACTTCAACGTTAGTCAGCCGGACATTCCGCGTCTTTCCTTCAACCTCAACAACCGAAATGCTTTCAAAATTATCCAGCATATCTTCCGCCCAGGAATTAAACTCCAGATTATCCTTCTTTCTCAGGAAATACAGGATTTCAAACTGCATTGTGCGGACTCTTCTTCTGTCGAGCCGCTGCCCTTGTTCCGCGTCGATCAGACCCACGAAGAAGTTGCCGTCCGCCCCCTGCGGGATCTCATTAACCATTACATCCCGGTCAGGCCACAGGCTCTTTAGCTTCCCGGCAATCGCATCTATAAAGTGATTCAGCGTCATATGGCCCACCTCATTTCAGGCGATACTTTTTCAGTATCTCATTCCACTTCCGGTTTACTCTGGCTGTCTGTGTGTTTTTCACCCTATACTTTACCCTTCGCAGCACGAAATGCCCCCTGACATAACTGCCGGGCTTCCCAACGTGCATTCCCGGCTCAGGGTCATTAGGTGAATATACGAAGGTTTTACCTTCCCAATGGCCGGGAACAAAATGCGCTCGAAAGCCGTACTCCAGGAAAGAAGCATAGTCCAGATTGTTATACACATCAATCAAAAATTTCTTGCCGACTTTCCTCGGGCGGCTCCCATCATGGTTATTCTGGCCGTCAAATGTTAGCGCTTTATTCCCGGTATGCCAAGCACTCCTGTATGCACCAGTATTGACAATATCCGGGCTGTCATTTTTACAGATGATCTTCGCTTGTTTAACTGCATAATCACCCTCACCAATGATTAGTTCCTCTTCAATCCGAGGAAGGTCTTTTCTCAGGAGTTCTATCCTCTTCCTGTACTCTTGCAACTCCCTATAGTCGAAACTCATGCAAGATCACTATCCTTCACCTTGACTTCCTGGTGAGTAGCAAAAATAGACGGTCGCCCAATCACCTCAAAGGTCTCTATGATAGTACTTGTCGGATTGTCTCGCCCAAATCGCTTTACGACAACGGTATCCCCGGGAAGGACTTGCAGTTCCGGGGCCATAAAGACCACAGCGTCATAATCAATGTTCTGCTGTGCCTTCGTCTGAGCGCTACTGTCAGAATTGCGGGATAAGGCGCAGGGAAGATCAACATATACTTGGATGTCTTCCAGATGTGTGATACTTCCCTCCGTCTTCTTTCCCGGCCTTTCAATGGTTACGGTATCTTCATAGGTGCTTTCGATTGCCCGGCGCTCTGCCGCTGGATTCCCGAACACGCTACCACCTCAACTTCCGATACTCATTTAGCACATTCCGCCAGCCGAAAAAATCATCTCCCGCCCCTAGGTTAAACGTCTGCGCCGATCCCGATGCTCCAGCAGATACCGCAAAAGATGTTGATACATTCCCCCGGCTGACAGACGCCACCGGACCCGAAACCGTCTGATCTGTTCCCAAACCAGCTGATTTATAGTAGCTGACACACATAACAATTAAAGCATTTTCCAGCGGGGAGGGAAGCGCATCCTGGTTAATATAGGACAGGACCAGATCCTCCACCGTCTGAATAACAAACAGCAAAATTTCATCCTGGTTGGTATCATCTATCCCAAGAAGAACTTTGACCTTTTTCAGACGGTCATCATCTGCCAAAAGGACGCGGAGGACTTCCTTCTGTTCAAGAGCGGTTAGCCCATTTAGGGAAGACAAAACTTGTTGAAGCACATTTCCACCACCTTTCGGCATCTTCTGATTATCCTTTGCCCTCGGCCTGAATCATTTCAATGATCTGGGCTTTTGTGGCCTCGTCGGGAACTGCAATCCCAGCCGTCTTTGCGATCTCCAGAAGCTCGGTCTTGTTCAGTTTCGCCAGGGGCCTTTCTACCCCGTCAGCGGCCTTCTGGCTGTCGCAGAGGGTATATTCCGCGCTCTTGCGAAGCTGGTTTTCGACCATAGGGCTTCGGGGCTCTAGGATCACGCCGGTTCGTCTGTTGATAAACTTCACGGGGGTTCCTCCTTTCTCTGGGTCTGCCTTCCTGACTTACTCGGAAGTAACGCTGGTAGAGTAATGGAAAATCAGGTCAGGAGTCAGAGCCTTCGTCCCATAATCGAAGAACATAGACACGCCGTAATCATTGGAGAGCGGGATTTTCTCCGGATTGCCGTAGGGATAGATCACCGCCGGCTGTGCTATCGCGCCTTCGATCATAGCGATCATGTGATAAGTCGTGGTCTTGGTCTTGGTGCTCTCTACGGTTTCGGTTGTCACGGGAAGGTTGATGGAAGAATAGACCTTGACGCCGTGGAACAGGGCGAAGTCTTCGGCAGCAGTGTCTACGTTGGCGTTATTGGTGTTCTTGTCCAGGTAGGTTCTGATCTTGCCATAGAAGACCGGGTCCAGGATCAGGCGGATCAGGTTCCGGGGGACGCCGCGTACATAATCGTTCTTCACCGTTTCAAGAGTCTGGATCAGCGCCTCTACCTGTGCTTCAATATCGGTTTCTGTAGTAGTAAAAGCTGTTCCTTCTGTAGCCGCCTGAGCAAAAAATGCGGCATCTAGCTCGGCTGCAACAGTATCAACATGATTATCAGCCCGACGCGCCATAATGTTTCCAACTCCAAAGGTATCCAGGTCAAACTTCGCTGCTTCCTCTACAATTTCGCGGTGGATATCTAGATTCACGGTAGTCGGGGGAACTGTAATGGCCGTTCCTTTTGTGGCCGCCCGTGCAGTTCCATAAGCCTGAGACGCGCTGTTCTTGAACCTCTTATACTCCACAGAGCCGGTCGCAGGGTTTCCGGTGTAAGACTGGGACTTCAGACCAGAAGATAAAGTGTCTTTCTGGATGTTTCCGATCACAAGGCCAGAAAGTTCGGCCAGGTCTACCTTCGTAGAACCGGACTGTATCAGACTAAGTGCTTTTGTTCTTGCCATTAAAAATCAATCCTTTCACTTGTTTATGTTTTGATTAAATCACGACTGGGCCGTCAGTTTTTATGGCTGGTTCCGGTCGTGCGCCGGGATCTGCGGGCTTCGCGCCTTTGATATCGGGATTTTCCTTCGGCTCCTGAGATTTGAACAGGTATGCCTTCGATTCCTTCAAGGGCTTCAGCAGACCATCCAGATCCGTTTTCAGTGCGCCAGAATCGTCAACTTCAATTTTGTCAACATCCAGAAGGGAAATGATGTCGGCTGGATCATGCGCCTTATCGGCCAGGGCCATCCTAAGCGCTGTGTTCTTCTGGATTTTAGCGATCTCTTTCTGATGGTCAGCCCGAAGATTGTCGATCGCAGTCTGTGCGGTTTTGACGTCATCCGCAATCTTATCAGGATCGCCAGATCCCCCGATTGCTTTCAGAGCTTCAGCAGCTGCCTTCAGAGCCCTTTCAGCACTGATTTTTCCGCTGTTGGCTCCATTGTACTTCTCAGCCGGAACATAGCTTCCATCATTTGTTACAATTAGATCATACTCCTTCCCATTCTCGCCCTTGCCTTTTAACGCCTCCTCGACCTGTGCAGTCAAGTCTTCGCCCAAAAGGCTCTTGATTTTTTCACTAATCATGGTTGCTCCTCTCCCCGCTGTGTTTACCGTGACTTCCACACGCTTTGCGGTCCCGCCTGGTCACCGGACGGGTGCGGCTGTTTTTGAGGTATAAGAAAAGACGGCCTTTTCAGGTCGCCTTTCTATCTGGATATTATTCTGTTTACAGATTCAACAACTGTTTCTTTTTAGCGTCGAATTCCTCCTGGGTTATTGCCCCAACGTCAAGGAGATTCTTCAGTTTTAAAATTTCATCTGCTGCCGAACATGTCTGAGGCTGCCGACTTGACATCGCTGCTTGAATCTTATAATTTTTCAATAAATCAGAAACAAGTGTCTGCAATTGCCGCATCAATTCCTTTTTATAACTTATTAGGACTTGTACGGTCTCAGTTAAAGTCTGGATTTCTAGCTGCCCGCCAGTTAAACCGTTCCCGCTGCAATTAATTGCACGGACTTCTGATAAGCTGTACTCTTTAATCGCTTCTGAAAATCCCGCTTTAAAGGTAAATAAGACTCTCTTATCCGTCAGCACAATAATACCCGGCAATGTTTCCTTTTTTCTTGTATTCGCTTGATAAAACGTTGCATTCGTAGGCGAAATATAGTGCACTATTTCATCTTCGCCCAACATGCTCTCTGTTCTCTCAATATTTTTCTGGTTGCCAAAAGTTTTTATTTGGAAGGTAGCAATCGCATTTGATATGTCAGCTCTCAAAATGATCCCCGTCCTTTCTATATCCGCCCAATTTTCTTATCCTCATTATATTTGATTTGGCAGAAATTACAAGAGAAATCAACGAAAACCGTATTTTTTCTGCAATTCTTTCAGACGGGCCACCTCTTCCCTATGGAGAAGCGTTTCTGGAAGATAATCCTGGCCTTTAAAGCCCTCTTCTTTTTGCTGCTGCCTGATTTGTTTTAAACGCTCATCCATCTCCGCCGCCATTTTTTTACACTCTTCAATATATTCCGGATATTTCGGGTCATCCTTGTTTATCGCCATTTCGAGGACTCCTTCCATATTTGAAATGATACTTCTCGCTCAATCTTACCATGGTTTCGTGATATTCATCAACATCAATGTTAATTTTTCCGTCCCATGCCAGCTCCCGAACATCTGATAATCTGATTTGGTCAAATGCTTCAGCAACTTCATCTTGTGAGACAAATGCTGTTTCCGGCGTCCTCTCCATGAAATAACTGAATTTGCTATCCGCTGCCCTGCTGTATTGTAGCTGATTCTCAACAAAGAATCCGGCATCATTAGCGCTGAAAGAATAGTATGTAACACTGTCAGGATGATTATGGATGTCAGATGCTCCATGCAATTTCTCACCCAAAGCGCCGGTGTTAACCGACCCTGTATCTCCCATAGTCCGATACACATCACCCGACTTGGTTATCACCACAGACTCCTCGTGATCTAACCCTACAAGCTCTTTTTCATAGCCATCCAGTTCCTCCATAATGCTCTGCTTATCAGCCTTGTCCAGATGTTTTATCTTCTTTGGCGTCCCCGGATCGCTTGTTTTTTCACTGGCAGACTGTCCCCTGATTCCCTGCCTCTCAGCCCACTCCTTATAAGTCATGTTTTCGGGCATAGGCTCCCCAGAATTATACCAATCCATCTCTTCTTCGGGGTCATATTCAATCGTCGTGCAGCGGTCATTTGGGTGCATTGGAGGAAAGTTCACTCCCGCCTGCGCCTCCTCGACTGGGAAGTGATTGCCGTCAAGTGCGCCGCAAATCTCACATGTCCGGCTGTCCAATGTCGCCATGAACTCATATTCTTTGATCCCTGCCGCCCGGTACGCTGATTTTTCCGCCTCATTATGGAGGTGATTATTCTCTGTCCGGATCAGCCGTTCGGCGGTCTTATACGACTGCCCTAACTTGTCTGATATCTCCTTAGACATGGCCGGGACACTCTTACCCTGGATGAGTCCCTGGGTTATAGTCTCCCGTAGATTAAAGATGAGAGCCTGCTTATTCTGCCACAGTCGGTCGGAGAACATGGCTCCTGACCACGGATATGACACGGCGTTTTCCACCATCTCGGGGTTGATTTTGGCAAATTCCCTGATAAACCCGGCCCGTGACTGAATGTCGAATGCCTTACGATAATAGCTCTCTTGGAAGGACTCTCCGAACTGTTCCCGCATTTGCGAGACGCCCTGTTGGTACAGATCGTTTAAAATTAAATCAATTTGCCCCTCCAGTGCATTGAGCCGGGTGATCCTACTGTTGGTTGACAGTGCGTCGAGTTGGGCGGTCAACTGTGCCTTAATGGTCGGGTCCTGCTCCAGGGCTATCCGCTTTACATAGTCCCCCAGCTCTGCCTTCCACTCCTGCATCTCAGCTCGTCCCAGCTTTTTAACCGCCTGCTCATACGTAAGCCCATGCTTCGTCGCATACTTGCCATAGAAATCATTGACTGCGCGCCGGATCTCTTTGGCCGCCGTCTGATACTCCTGGAACATCTTCGAGGTCAACCCGGCCCCGCGCAGATACGATTCTGTCTCCCTCTGAAACGCCCGGGCCTTCCAGTATTCTTTACTCCTCATCTTCTGCACCGCCGTTCTCGGTGTCCGCTGTATTTATCTGGGCGTCAAACAGTCCAGCCCCGAACTCCTCCATGGCCTCCTGCTTCTCCTGCTTGAGCTGCTCC
>CAUHLX010000076.1 GCA_959606705.1 uncultured Bacillota bacterium
CTGTAAAATCAATGTTTGGTAGATATCACGAATTCACTTTGAAATTTTACCTTTTTGCCTGTGATCTGTCTCAAGCCGGTCGATTGACAAGAAAAGCGAGGGAGCTTAAACTGAAAGAAAGATCGCTGTGAGAGGGCGAATCGGCGGAGAAGCGGGGAGAACGTTCGGACCAACGGGAAGGGAGGCGAAAATCCATGAAGCAGGAGTATCTGGTAGGGGAACTGGCGCAGCATTTCGGCGTCAGCAATGATACCATTCGTTTGTATGACAAGGCGGGGATCGTGTCGCCCAAGAGAAGTGAACGGAACGGGTACCGGTATTATACCCGGGAAGACTTCATTTGCCTGGCTTATGTGATGGAGCTGCGGAAGATCAATCTGTCCTTGGAGGAAATTCGGGTGATGATGAACGAGGGCAGCATCGAGCACGGAGCGCAGGTCATGGCCGAGCAGGAGCGTCTGATTGACAAGAAGATCGAAGAGTTGACGCGGTTGAAAAGCATCGCTTGGGATTACAAAGTCAGCTTTCAAAAGGGAGTGGCGAACCTTGGCAAGTATCAAGTGATCGAGAGCCCCGTTTTTATCTACCGTGACGTAGGGGATTCGCTGATTGAGACCAGCAAGTTTTTTTCCGAGCTGACGGACTACCATGTCCCGAAGTTTACCTTTGTAATTCCTAAGGAGCTGTTCCTATCCGATGAATTCGATGATGTCAACACTTCGAAGCAGAAGTTCTCCTACGCGATGAGCTTAAAGGACGATGAACAGCTTACGGAACGGGAGGACTTTCCCAAGGAACGCTTCCGAGTGGTTCATTACCAGCGCTGTGTCCATACCACATTGAAGTTCTATACCAATGTAAACTACGATGAGATCGTTAAGCTGAAATACTTTGTTTTAGAAAGCGGATATACCATTCGCGACAACCTGCTGATCCGTGTTATTTCCATGAGAAACAACAGGAAAACCAATATCGATTATTATGAGGCCTGGGTGCCCATCGAATCGATATAATTTTCTAATTATTTTCAAAAAAACTATTGACATTAGACCAGGTCAATAGTTTATTGTATAAAATATACTAAACCTCATCGATGTGGTTGCTGTTAAATCATAGGCCAAGAAAACCTTGAAATTTAGGGTTTCAAGGCTGGTGTCGGCAACATAAGGTATGCTTTTTAAAGTGTTCCCCGCCGATAGAGGAGGTTTTGTCATGTCTGAAATGGTTTCTAAAACTCCGGAACCGGAGAAGAAAAAATCGAAAAGTTTTCCCCATATTTTAGTCATTCTGCTTATCGCTATTATTGTGGCGACTATTGCTACCTACATTATTCCCGCGGGCCAGTATGAGAGAGTACTGGATGAAGCCAGCGGGAAAATGATCATCGATCCCACTACCTTTACTTATGTGGACCGTACTCCGGTCAATCCCTTTGAAATGTTTGTTTCCATTGAAGAAGGCTTGATCGAAGCGGCCAATATCACTTTCCTGATCTTCTGTGCGTTTTCCTGCTTGTATCTGTTGGAGCGGACGGGAACCATCGACGCGGCCATTGCGGTGATGGTGAGGAAGACGCGAAAAAATCCACAGTTTGCCAACGCGATCTTGGTGATTTTGATGATCATCCTGTCCGCGTGGGCTTCTACGGGGACCATATCCTATGAGGAGATCATCGCCTTTGCGCCGATCTTCGTGGCGGTGTCCATGGCCTTGGGCTATGACGCGCTGGTGGGTGTGGGCATTTCGGTCATCCCGGTGGGCGTGGGCTTTGCTTCCGCCACGGTCAACCCGTTCAACATCGGTGTCGCGCAGACCATCGCCGAGCTGCCTATGTTCTCCGGGCTGGGCTATCGTGTGGTGATTCTGGGGGTCATGACGCTGTTCACTATCATATATGTTCTCTGGTACGGCAACCGGGTCAAGAAGGATCCGACGAAGAGCTTGGTTTACGGAATCGATTACTCGGATCTCGAGGTGGATGAGGAACGGATGGCTACCCCGTTCAACACACAGAGAAAGCTTTCTCTGGTAACGCTGTTCATCGGCGTAGGCTTCATGGCTTTCGGCTTGATTAAGCTGGGTTGGTACATCAATCAGGTAGCGGCTATTTTCATGATCGTCGCCATCGTCGTGGGCTTCATCAACAAGTGGAACCCCAGCAAGATTGCCACTATTTTGGTACAGGGCCTGTCCAACGGCGTATTGGCCGCTCTGATCGTAGGGGTAGCCAGAGGCATTCTGGTGGTGGTTACAAAAGGCAATATCCTGGATACGATCATTCACTCCTGTGTGAGCATGCTGGAAGGCTTGTCTCTGTACATCAGCGGCGTGGGAATGCTGATCTTCCAGACCTTCCTGAACCTGCTGATCCCGTCCGGTTCCGGGCAGGCGGCGGTTTCCATGCCCATCATGACCCCCATTGCGGACCTGATCGGCATGAATCGTCAGATCGCGGTATTGATCTTCCAGTTTGGTGACGGGTTCTCCAACCTGATCTGGCCCACCGGCTTCATGCTCATCGTATGCGCCATGGTGAAGATTCCGCTGAACAAATACTATAGATTTATCATTCCCTTCTTCCTGATCGGTTTTGTCATTCAGGTGGCCTTCATCATGGGCGCCATCGCTATGAATTACAGCTAAAGGAAACGTCAAAACAAAAAACAGGCGGCTTAGGCGGCTTTGGATCAGTGAAAGAAAAGGGGTGGAGTCCGAATGGATTTATTGAAGGAAATGACCGCTCGGGTGGACGAAAGAAAGCCTGAGCTGGTAAAGCACCGCAGGCATCTGCATGAAAACCCGGAGGTGGGCTTTGACGTAGAGAACACGGTAGCATATATCAAAGAAGTTTTGAAGGAAAAAAGCGTCGAAATGCTTCCCTCCTCCGTCGGGGTAATCGGACGGATCAATGCGGGGAAGAAAACGGCGGAAAGCAAGGCCGTGGGATTGAGAGCGGATATGGACGCGCTCTCTCTCCAGGAAACCAATCAGGTGTCTTATTGTTCAAAGACGCCGGGAAAAATGCACGCCTGCGGGCACGACGGGCACACCGCCATGCTGCTGACGGTGGCAGGCATTCTCAAGGAATTCGAACCGGAATTGACTCGGGACGTGATCCTGATGTTCCAGCCGGCGGAAGAAGGTCCCCAGCCGGGAGGCGCCAAGCCTATGGTGGAAGAGTTGGAGCGGTCGGGTCTGGCCCGGGAAATCCGGGTGTTCGGAGGCTTGCACGTGACCACGGAGTATCCGGTGGGAAGCGTGGTGGTTAAGTATGGAAGCGCCATGGCTTCCACTGACGAGTTTTATTTGAAGATCATAGGCAAGGGTGGTCACGCGGGTTCCCCTCACACCACGGTGGACGCGGTGTCCGTGGCGGCCAAGTTTGTCACGGAAATGGAGAGCTTTATGTCCCGGCGGATGAATCCCTTTGATCCCGCGATTTTCTCCATCGGGATGCTCCATTCGGGGAGTGCCATCAACATCGTTTCGGAGGTGGCGGAGCTGGGGGCTACCATTCGCTGTCAGTCCGAGGAGAACCGCAAATTTATTCTGGAAAGCGCTGAGAATATTATCAAAGGAATCTGCGATTACACCGGAGCGGCCTATGAGTTACAGGTAAAGCGAGGGCTTCCGGTGCTGGTGAACAGTCAGGAGCTTACGGAACGTGCGGAAGAAATTGCGAGAAAGCTGTTGGGCGCCGACCGGATCATTGAGAAGAAAACCTCGGAGATGGGGGCGGAAGATTTCGCTTACGTGGCGCAGCGTTTCCCAGCGACGTTTCTCTGGATCGGAGCTCGAAACGAAGAAAAAGGTTTTGTCAATCTAATGCACAACCCCGGTTTCGATTTCGACGAGGACGCGCTCGTGGTAGGGGCCAAACTGCATTGTGCATTTGCTGTGGAATTGTAGGGATAATTGTGGTAAAATTATAACGTTATAATTATTTCCAACAGCTTTGCAGCAAGGAGGATTTTATGAATTTCAGCAAAAAATTTGGTATTTTAGCATTGGCAATGCTTATGGTTCTCATGATGGCCGTGCCGGCGATGGCGGCGGAAGATCCCGCAAAGGATCAGCCGAAAACGACTCCGGCGGCGGAATTGACCCCGGCGACCACATCGGGAGCGTTGGGCACCGATACGACTCCGGCAGCGGTGGACACCAAGACCACTCCGGCGGCGGTAGACACGACTCCGGCGGCAGTGGATACTAAGGATATGAAAGATGCTCCGGATTACGCGAAGGTTCCTGCTTGGGCGGTGCAGTACATGCAGTACTGCTTCGACAAGGGCTACGTAAAGGGCGACACCTTGGGCAACCTGAATCCCAATGGGGACATCACTCGGGCGGAGGCGGTCCAGACCCTGTACAGCATGGCCGGGCAGCCCACCAACGGTGCGGTTAAGGTAACCTTTACGGACATCACCGGGAAGTGGTATGAGAAGTCCGCGTCCTGGGCCGGGAGCGTTGGGGTTTACGGCTCCGAGGAAAATGCTGTTTACGATGGGGATCACAAGCTGACTCGCGCCGAGATGGCGGACCTGTTCTATGGCTATGCGAAGGCGCAGAACAAGACCACGGTGGAGGGCGGAATGGCGATGAAGGAAGCTCCGGATTATGATCAGGTTCCGGCCGGCAGTCTGGAAGCTATGACCTTCTGTTATTACGCCGACATCATGAAGGGCGACACCGAGGGAAATTTGACCCCCAACGCCACCGCGACTAGAGCGCAGTTCTGCAGAATGCTGCAGTCCCTGGACGAATACATGACCAAGGCTGAGACGACCACCGGCGGCGGAGTAACCACTCCTACCGGCGGAGCGGTCAAATAGGCTCAGGGGTTTCAAAGCAGCGGCAATTGAAAATGGAATGAGAAAAACAGAGGATCGGAAAAAACCGATCCCCTGTTTTTTTGTGCGAAAATGATAGCCCGCGCCGGAAGTTCCTGCGCCTGTCGGTAAAAAAATTTTTCAAATAGGTCTTGACTGCCGAACAATTCCACAGTTTAGAATGACAGTCATCAGATCATCCTCCGTTCCTCTCCGGCGAAACCGAACAGCTTAAAGCTTCCGTTACTCCTCCGTTTCCTTGATGGGAAACAGAACATCATAATAGTCCGTGTTGTCATGGGAACGGTTTCTCATACTCACGGCCCGGATGAAGCAGTCGCCGGCGGCTTCGTAATGGTGTTGAAGAACCCAGTCCAGGAAAAACAGCAGCTCACTGTAATCCTCATTGGTCTTGTTGTACATGGAAAGCTGGAGCCAGCGGGAGGCGGTGACAATTTTAAACCCCGGGGGCAGCGGCGTTTCCGGCGGATGATCCGTTACAATACACATTGACGCTCGCTGAAACAAGCCGTTTTCATTGACCTGAAAGAGATCCTGCCGCCGCAAGTCAAGCATGTTCTGGCTGTACTGATAAAAGGCTTCGATGGTATCCGTGCTGAACCAGTCCTGATAAGCCACGAAAGCAAACATGGGGATTCGTCCGGGGTCTATGGAATGAAAGGATTCCACGATATCCTTATAAGTCAAGGTTCCTTTGTAATCCGGTTCGCAGTAAACAACCGTTAAATTTTCGAGAATAGAGGGCTGCAGCAGACCAGCTTCAATGCGGGCAATGGCGGTTTCATAATCGCGGACCCTCCGCAGCTGCTGCTGAAGCTGAGCAATCTCTTGTTCGATCTTAGATTTACGAGCGTTCACAATGTCTCTCTGAGTGGCAATCGAATTGTCGGAGATGCTGACCTTGATCTCCTCGAGAGGGACTCCCAGCTCTCGCAGCATGGAAACATGATGAAAAAAAACCACGTCCTCACGGCTGTAGCTGCGGTAATTGTTGGTTTCATCTCTGCTGGCGGGAAGAATGCCAAACGTATCGTAATAATGGACCGTATCCCGGGAAATACCGAAAAAACGAGAGATTTCGCCCACCTTGTATCTTCGGACCATAATGATCACCTCCGTTGCTACCACTATAGATTACCTTTGCTTTCAATGTCAAGCCACGGCTTCTCATAGATTAAGAAAAACCAAAAAGGAAAAGAGAGATGAAAAACGGAAAGGAATGGTGCGGTACATGAACAAAACACTCATATGGAATCACATTGACAGGGACAGCGATGTCCTGTGCAAAATGGCTCGGGATATTTGGGATCACCCTGAGCTGGCTCTGGAGGAAACGTTCGCTTCGCAGCTGCAGGCGAGGGTGCTGAGAGAAGCGGGACTGCGGGTGACTGCAGATCTGGGAGCGCTTCCCACCGCAGTCATGGCGGAATACGGCAGCGGCGGCCCCGTCATCGGAATCCTGGGCGAATACGATGCTCTTTCCGGTTTGTCCCAGGCGGCCAAACCGATCAGAGAACCGATTCATGACGGAGGTGCGGGTCACGGCTGCGGGCATAATCTGCTGGGAACGGCCGGGGTGGGCGCGGCCATTGCGATGAAAGAGGCCATCGCGTCCGGCATGGTGAACGGCACGATTCGGTACTACGGGTGTCCCGCGGAGGAGGATGTGGGCGGAAAGCTGTATCTGCTGCGAGATGGCTTCTTTGCGGACTGCGACGCAGTGCTGTACTGGCATCCCTCTTGTGTCAGCGCGCCGTGGAGAACCGGGAATCTGGCGGATGCCTCCGCTCGGTTTACCTTTAAAGGCGTCAGTGCTCACGCCGCGCAGCCGCAGTTGGGCCGCAGCGCTTTGGACGCGGTGGAATTGATGAATGTGGGTGCGAATTATCTGCGTGAGCATTTGGAACGGGAGATCTATCTTCATTATTCCATTCTGGGCAACGGAATCGCGCCCAATACGGTTCCGGATCATTGTGAAGTATGGTATATGATGCGGGCGCCAAAGCGGGCCGCTCTCGACCAGGCCTTTGACCGACTGTGCGATGTGGCACGAGGCGCCGCCCTGATGACCGGTACCGAGCTGGCGGCAATCGATTGCGTCAAGTCCAGTGAGGTGATCAGCAATGGGATTCTGGCCGATTTGATTTTGGCAAATATGAAGGAGGCCGGCGGCCCCCGGTTCACTCAAGAGGATTTTCGTTTTGCCGCCGCGCTTTCAAACAGTGTCACGGAGGAAGCCAGGGAGCAGATTGGCGGGGCCTTTGGCATTTCACCGGAAGATCGTGATCTGGTGCTTCAGGAAAAGGCCGTTTCTTCCGCGGGGGAGGGTACGATGCCCTTCTCCGGAGACTTCGATGTCAGCTGGGTGGTGCCCTTTGGCGCGTTCAACGCCGTCACCTGGCCCACCGGCGTCTTTACCCATACCTGGCAGTCCTCGGCCTGTGCCGGCGCGGGGATCGGCATGCGGGGAATGCTGTTTGCCGCCAAGGTTTTGGCCGGGACGGCTCTGGATCTGCTGGCAGATCCTCAGATCTTGAAATCCGCAAAAGCCGAATTGGCTCGGACCTTGAACGGCAGGAGCTATGAGATCGGCTTGCCGGCAGGAGCGGTGCCGCGGCGCAGTGAACTATAAATCTGTTGTGAAAGGAGGCCTGCATTGGCGGACACCGCCAATGCAAAAACACGATTATGACTGTAAATGAGAGAAAAAAGACCATTCACTTTCCTCATGTATTTGTTGTGATGACAATTATGATGCTGTTGATGACGGTGATCACCTACATCGTGCCCAGCGGGGAATTTCAGCGGAGCATGAGTGATACCGGGGTGGAAGTCATTGATCCGGATCAGTTCCACTTTATTGAGAATGACAATCCAATTGGGTTTATGGATTTTTTTCACGCCTATCTCAAGGGGTTCGTGGAAGGGGCTGAAATTCTGGGGTCCCTGCTGTTCAGCGGCGGCTGCACCGGAATTTTGACCGCTACCGGCTGCCTGGGCGCGGGGATTCAAAAGCTGGTCGAAGCTTCTAAAGGGAAGGAACTGCTTACCTTAGCCATCCTCTTTACCTGTTTCATGGTACATAATCTGACCGGTACCGGACCGGGTTCCTATCCGTTTTATCCCATTGCGGCGGCGGCTATCGTGGCCATGGGCTTCGATCGGCTCACCGCGGCGGCTACCATTGTATTTGGCTGTACCGTGGGCTTTGCAGGCGGTACGATCAATATTTTTACCGTAGGAGTTTCCCACCAGATCGTGGGCCTGCCCTTGTTTTCCGGGCTGGGCTACCGGATCATTGTCACCGCCGTCCTATTTGTAGTGGGCCTGACCGGCACGCTCATCTACGCGGTCAGAAGCAAGAGGGATCCCAGCAAGAGCTATATTGCCGACCAGTATCGGGAGCAGCTTGCGGCACAGGCGGACCAAAGCGGCGGAGCAGTGAAGGATGAGCTGCTGGGTAACGTGGAAATGGTGGAGTTTACCACCCTGCGTAAAATCGGCGTTCTCTTGTTTATCGGTTTGCTGGTGCTGCAGACTTACGGCTGTATCCGACTGGGCTGGGATCTGGCTGAGATCGTATCCACCTTCCTCATCTTCGCGATTCTGCTGGCCGCGCTTTTCCGTTTTACACCGAACCAATTCTGCACGGAATTCGCCAAGGCCGCGGCCGATACGCTGGGAGCGTCCCTGATCATCGGTCTGGCGCGCTCCGTCACCATCCTGCTGAATCAGGGCAAGATTCTGGATACGCTGGTCTATTATATGGGCATTGCCCTTCAAGGAAGAAACATTCTGTTCACACTGCTGTTGATTTTCCTTTTCGTAACCGGCTTTAATTTCTTCGTGACCTCCGGCTCCGGAAAGGCGGTCATGATGATGCCCATTCTGAGCCCCTTGGGCAAGCTGCTGGGAATCAATCAGCAGGTGCTGGTCCTGACCTATCAACTGGGCGACGGCCTCACCAACTATCTGTGGCCCACCGGATCTCTGGCCGCCTGTATGCTGTGCGGAATCGAGTACGGACCGTGGTTCCGGCTTTCCATAAAAGTGATCGGCGCCATGGCGATCGCGGCTTATCTCATGATTGCGATCGCTCATATGATCAACTACGGACCATTTTAACCATGGGTTTTCATTCGTAGGAACGAAAGGAGCAAAGCTCAAAAAGAAAGGAGACAGATATGTCTGCACTGATGAAAAGGAACGAACCTCTGGAGTGTGACGTTCTGGTGGCGGGCGGGGGAATCGCGGGTCTGATGGCGGCCATTGCCGCGGCGGATTCCGGGGCGTCCGTCATCGTCGCCGAAAAGGCCAACACGCTGAGAAGTGGGTGCGGCGCCACCGGAAACGATCACTTCATGTGCTACATTCCCGAAGTACACGGAGACGACCCCGAACCGTTCATTCGGGAGATGTCGGAATCACAGGTGGGAGGGAACAGCGACATGGATCTGGTTCGCCGCTTTGTGGAGGAATCCTTTGACAGGGTCAAGGACTGGGAGGCGTGGGGAATTGGAATGCGGCCTCATGGGGAATGGGAATTCAACGGCCATGCCAAGCCCGGTCATCCTCGGATCTGGCTCAAATATGCGGGAAAAGAGCAGAAGCCCATCCTTACCGCGGAGGCATTGAAACGAGGGGTCAGACTCCTGAATCACCATCCTTTTACGGATGTGATCACAGATGAGAACGGAGTGACGGCAGGGGCTATCTGCATCGATCTGACCGGGAAAATTCCCCGGATGCAGGTCATCCGAGCCAAGAGCGTCATTCTCTGCACCGGTTGTCCCAGCGGCCGTCTTTTCGGTTCCAAAACCATGGGGTACCTGTTCAATATCAACACTTGTCCATCCAATGTCTGTACCGGGCGCGCCGCGGCCTATCGCGCGGGAGCCCGGCTCACAAATCTGGAGGTGACCGGAAACGGTGCCAGCTGCAAATATTTCAATCGCAGCGGCAAGGGAACCTGGCTTGGCGTTTATACCGACATTACCGGAAAGCC
>CAUHLX010000077.1 GCA_959606705.1 uncultured Bacillota bacterium
CAGCGCCATGCGCGGATACAAGGAAATCAATCTGCAGGCGATGAAACTGCTGCCCAGAGGAGGCTATTTGGCAACCTGCTCCTGTTCCCATTTCATGCAGGAGCACCTCTTTATCAGAATGCTGAAATCCGCCGCCAGAGATGCCGGCGTGGCACTGCGGCAGATCGAAGCGCGTCAGCAGGCACCGGATCACCCCATTCTTTGGAATGTGCCGGAGACGGATTATTTGAAGTTCTATCTGTTTCAGGTAGTTTGAGAGACGGCGTTTTCCGGAAAGGAAAAGGAGAAACGTTTTTATTCTGCCGCGGCGTCAGTATTTGAATAAAAGGCCAGCAGCAGATCCACGATTCGGCCGTAGCTTTTGACACCATCCGCTTGAGCGTTCGCTTTCAAATAGGTGTCGTTGGCGGCGGTGGCGATATCCGTAATCTTGCCTTGAAACTGCTGCCAATACAGATAGTTGGCCCGGTAGTCCCGACGGACCGAAAGGGGAATCGTCTCGTAGACCGCCAGATACTCCTCCTCCGTGGAATCGGCATACAGCGCGTTCAGCGCGTATTTCAGCGCGTTGAGAGTGCCGCTGTAGGCCAATGCGGGCGAGTCCGCGTCTTTGCAGGCCAAATAGCTGATAAAGCCGGCCTCTTCTTCTTTGATGAAGCCCTTCAAATGAGCCAGCTCATGACAAATCGTGTAGGGAATCACGTAATCGATCACGTCCCGATTGTAATTCGCCTCGATGGTAAAGGCGGAAAAAATTCCGGTTAAATTCAGATAGGACATTCCTTTTGAAAACAAGATGGGCTTCGGAGTGGGATAGTAGCCGGAGAGCTCCGGATACTGTTTTCCCAGTTTTTTCATTGCGTCGATGGACTGCGCCTTTACATCCGTGCCGTCCAGCGTGAACAGACCTTCCTCGTCCCGCGCCACCTGAGGAGAAAGCTCGGCGGCATCTTCGATCAGCAGCTGGCACAAGCGGACCAGCTCCTGATGTGAGGACGCTTTCATCGTCAGACCCGCGCGGGAAGCAAAAGGCTCCCGCCCATAATTGACGGAGCAGGAGAGGGTGAGCAGTAAAAACATGCCGGAGGTCAGACAGAGCAGCGCCAGAAGACAAGCGGAAATACGCCGGCCCAGTCCGGCCCGTGTTTTCCTTCGCAGACCGGTCGCTGTCAGAAAGATCAAAACACCGGGAATCAAAAGGAGCAGCAGGTAAACCCCTAGCTCCGCGATGGAAACCGGCAGGAGGGAGAACAGGCGGCCCAAGGTGTTGGGAAGAATGGGGTACAGGTGAGTGGCGTACCATTGACCAAACCAGCCGGTACTGCGGGACAGCCAGATCAGCAGAAGGGACAGCGCCACGCAGACCGTTGAAAAAGTCCCGAAAACCAATCCTTTTTTGTATTTCATCCGCACGCAGCCCCCTTCCTTTTTCGTTTCAGTTGAAAATCCTTTTCATTGTAACATGCCCGAAACCGAAAGAATAGAGGGGGAAGAAATTGGCGAACGAATTATTAGCACTCTTTGATATTGAGTGCTAAAATTCACATAACCATCACAATATCAACATAAAAACAACATAATATCGCAGTATTATAACACTGTAAACAAAAGGGGTTCCCGAAAGGGAAGAATCAACCAAATCACTAACACTCAAACCGAAAATAAAGAAAGCGAGAGCGGAAAAATGAAAAAGGAGGTCATCACTATGTTTGATTTAATGCCATTCAGAAGAAATGACAACAACCTGTTCAACTATCTGGACAACATGGAGCGGAGCTTCTTTGGAGATTCGTCCACAAACCTGTCCCAGTTCCGGACCGACATCCTGGACCGGGGAGATCACTATGAAATGCAGGCCGAGCTTCCCGGCTTCAAGAAGGAAGACATCAAAATCGACCTGGAGGACAACATTCTGACCATCACCGCGGAGCACAAGGAAGAGATGGAAGAAAAGAAGGACAATTATGTGAGAAGAGAGCGCAAGTTCGGTAGCTTCTCCAGATCCTTTGACGTCACGGACATTGACGTGGATAAGATTACCGCGGGCTACGAGAATGGAATCCTGAAGCTGTCCATGCCGAAGATGGCGCCGGTGACTCCGCCCACACGGCAGATTACGGTGGAATAATAGGCGAGCGGCGGCAAAGAGCGGCAGAGGAAATGCGAGACGTGCAAAATGATTTTGCACGTCTCGTTTCTTTTTTTGTCAGCGCCCCCGGCGCAGCAATTCTTTCAAGACTCCTGCGTGAACCTGCTCATCCAAAGCGATGCGCAGCAGCATGGCGGAGACGTTGGGGTCCTCGATCCGCGCGGCCTGTGAGCGATAGGCTTTGACCGCGCATTCCTCCAGGTAGATGTTGTAACGGAGGATGTGGGTGGGGTCGGTGGAATAGAGGATCATACCGCTGGTCCAGGGAACGGGGGTTTCGCCATCGAAGAGCTGGTATCTGGGGTCTCCGCCCAGCATGAGAATCAGGCGGCTGAGCAGGTCCAGATGGTGCATTTCCACTTCCGCGATCCGTTTCAGTGTGTCCGCGATATGCGCGTGATCAGGCTCCAGACACCAATCGTCGTAAAGATACTGGCAGGTGGCGGTGAGTTCGCCCTGAGGGCCGCCGGTATCTTCCATGAGGATTCGGGCGTAATGGGGATTTTGTTCGACGACAGCCAGCGGCGGATAAGGGAGACCGGCGGTCACCGGAACCTTATCCGGGTCCGCGGCGTGAGGCGAGAGGCCTTGAAATGCCGATGCGGGCACTGCTTGTGTGTCAAAGTCCGTTACATTCATATGTACCTCCTGTAAAATAAGGAATATTACGAAAGAGCCTGCCGGATTTTTTAATCCGGCAGGCGCCTTCATCTATATTAAATGAAAAAACAAAGTTAGTATCTGCACCGTTCTCTGCGGCAGCAGCATTCCCGGCCTGTGTTCCGGCCGCGGCAGCAGGATTCGCTTCCTGCAAAATATCCTAAAACCAATGGAAGTATATAATACATTTTCACACCTTCTTCCCTTAACTGGTTGATGTCATACTATGCGTTTTCCGGGAAAAAGGTTCCCTTCGGTTCACAAATTTCCGCGATTGCCGCGGCCGTTTATGTTAAATCCTTGTAAAATCGTCTTGGAAGGCCGCGCAGACGCTTTACCTGAAAAAAGTCCTATGCTAGAATGAACGAAGTGGAGGACGATTATGCGCAAAATTTTGATTGTGGAGGATGAACCGAACATCAGGGAGCTGGTGTCGTATAACGTGGAGCAGAACGGTTATGAAGCGGTGACCGCGGAGGACGGGATTTCTGGGTATGAGCTGGCGCTGTCGGAGCGGCCGGACTTGATCCTGCTGGATCTGATGCTGCCGGGGAAGGACGGCTACGATATCTGCCGTGACCTGCGAAAGCAGGGAAACCGGACCCCGATCATCATGCTCACGGCCAAAAGCGATGAAATCGATAAGGTTCTGGGGCTGGAATTCGGAGCGGACGACTATGTGGCCAAGCCCTTCGGTGTCCGGGAGCTGATGGCGCGGATCAAAGCGGTGCTGCGGCGGGTTCCGGAGAAGGGCGCGGCGGCTGATTGGGGGACCGGCGGCGCAGGGGATGACGGGGCATCCGCCAAGGAGACGGAGCCGTCCGAAACCGGAGATGGCCGCGGCCGGCAAGATGCTGACAACGTCTACCGAATCGGGGAGCTTTCCGTGGACGTGGACCGGCATGAGGTGCGTCTGGGTGATACTCTGCTGGAGCTGACCTTAAAAGAATTCGACCTGCTGGCGGCCTTGGCAAGAAACCGCGGCCGAGTATTGAGCAGAGATCAGCTGCTGGATCAGGTGTGGGGCTTTGAGTACATCGGTGAAACTCGGACGGTGGACGTCCACATCCGTTATCTGCGCAGAAAGCTGGGCGAGGATGAGCGTGGTGAAAGCCGATACATTCAGACCGTTCGCGGTGTGGGCTATAAAATGCCGTAAAGGAGCGGTCTCATGAAGAAAAAAATACTGCTGTTTGCCATCGGCATGGTGCTGATCAGCGTTTTGATCACCAGCGTGATCTCCAGCAATACCAGCATCAACAGTTTAATGGAAGCGAAAAATCAGGAGCTGGAAACCTACTGCCGGCTGATCAATCAATCCATCGCGGACGATTATGGGAATGGGCTGGAGCCGGATCTCAGCCACTATGCCGATACCTACGGAGCACAGCTGGCCATGCGGGTAACCATCGTCAATGTGGATGGCGATGTCCTGGGAGATTCGGAAGCGGGAACGGACTATCGCCAGATGGAGAATCACCGGGATCGGCAGGAAATCCGGCAGGCGCTGGAAAACGGTATCGGAATCAGCAGCCGGAACAGCGATACGCTGGGAGGCGGCTATCTGTACGTGGCGGTACTGGAGAACATCGAGGGCCGGCCTTCCGTGATTACAAGGGTGGCGGTGGAAGTGGACCGGCTGTCTCTGATCCGTGATTTCATCCTGCGAGCGACTTTGGTATCCGCCTTTCTGGGAATCTTTGCCGCGGTGGGCATCGCCCTTTCCTGTGCGGGGAGCATCATACGGCCCATCGAAACCATCGTCCGAGGTTCCGCGGAGATCGCCAAGGGCAACTATGACTATCGGATCGAGGTTCACACCCATGATGAAATGGAAACGCTGGCCGGTTCCATCAATAACATGGCGGGAGAGCTGGCCGTCTCGGTGGAGGAAATGAAACGGGCGGACAATATTCGCAGAGAATTTGTGGCCAATGTGACTCACGAGCTGAAAACTCCTCTGACTTCCATTTCCGGATTTGTGGAAACTTTGCAGGACGGGGCGGCGGAGAATCCGGAAATTCGCAGAAAGTTTTTGGATATCATCGCGGTGGAGGCGGCTCGCTTGAAACGTTTGATCAACGATATTCTGGTCATTTCGGATATCGAGAGCGGCCGGGAGCTGAACACGGACAGCGACTTGAACGTGCGTGAGGCCCTCGAAGAGGTGATCGCCTCCATTCAGCCGCAGATCGAGGGCAAAGGGATTTGCGTGGAAACGCGGTACGCTTATGAGATTTACATCGGCGGAAACCGGGATCGTTTCAAACAGATGATGATGAATCTGATCGAAAACGCGGTCAAATACTCTGAGGAAGGGGGCCGAGTGACTGTTTCGGTAGAGAAACAGGACGGGAAGATATGGATTCGAGTTCGAGACGAGGGAATCGGGATCGCAGAGGAAAATCTTCCCCGGCTGTTCGAACGGTTTTATCGAGTGGATAAGTCCCGCTCCCACAAGGCCGGCGGAACCGGGCTGGGGCTGGCCATCGTCAAGCACATCGCGGGGCTGTTCGGCGGCGAGGTGACGGTGGAAAGTCAGCTTGGAAAGGGCTCGACCTTTACGGTGATTCTGCCGGAATCGTAGTGATGAAAAGGAAAGAGCCGCATCGATCCGGGGCTTGATTTCGGCCATTGAAAGAAAAAGGCCCAAATGGGTCGAAAAGGTGGGCCTGCTTTCGACCCACCCGGCAAGCTGATCACAATAAAGTCGAAAGGAACGCAAAACAGCACCGAAATAGTGCTGTTTTGCTGTCTTATTCACCTTAATTTTACATTTTCTTCGACCAAATCGCGATTTTTTCTTGAAAAGGCCGAAATGCAGGCCGGATAGTATTATATTTAGCAAATAAAATGAAAAACGATCTCTAAGAAAACACGGCTGCCGTGTCTAATGTAAGAAAGGAGTATTCTAATGGAGAAAGAACGATCAGAATCAGATGAAATGCTGGAAAAGATGTTCTTCAATAATGGGGACGCTCTGCTGCGGATGTGCTATCTGTATTTAAACGACGCGGGGCAGGCGGAGGATGCGCTGCAGGAGACGTTTCTCAAGGCCTATCAGAAATTCGGAAGCTTCCGGAACGAAGCTTCGCTCAAGACCTGGCTGACGAGGATCGCTGTGAACACCTGCAAGAATATGCTGCGCAGCCGCAGGGAATTTTCCCAAATGCCGATAGACTGGCCGGGAGAACCGGGAACAGATCAGGTGGTGGAGCGCCTATCGCTATGTGAAGAGATCGGCAGGCTGCCTTTGCCCTACCGCGAGGTGATTCTGCTGCGGTATTATCAGGAAATGGATCAGCGGTCCATCGCAAATCTGCTGCAGATTCCGCAGACTACGGTGGCTTATCGAATCCGGCAGGGAAAGAAGCTTTTGTCCAAGGGATTAAGAGAGGTGTATTTCGATGAACAGAATGAAAGAAGAGATTGATCGGGAATTGAACGAGCTTCAAGCGAAGCCGGAGCTGCTGGAAGGGGTCAGGCGGCAGAGGAAACAGCATGGTGTCTCAGGGGGAGGACGGCGCAGGAGAACGGCGGCGGCGGTCTGTGTGGCGGCAGTGTTGGCACTGGGCGGGATAACGGTGTTGGCTTCCGATATTCTGGAACAGTTCGGAAGCTATTTTAGCGGCGATTTGGGCAAGTACCACGATGAAATTCTGCAATCTATGGTTTACGCCGAAAATGAGGATTACGCCATCGCCATCGATGGGGTGCTTTCCGATGAGCGGCAGTGTATGTTCGTGTTCAACATAGAAGCGCTCACCAGGGAAAGCACCGAGGAATTGAAGAATATGCTAAAAGAGTGTAGAGGCTTTCCTAATGTGGGAGAGAATTTGAGCTTTACCGCCTGCCTAACCGATGGAACGGAGGCCACGCCCAGCGGATCGGAACTGTTTCAATATAGAGATATGCAGAGCGATAGCTTCCAAACGTATGTGGTAACTCTGGAAGGGAACGATCTGGAGGGGAAGAGCCTTCGGGAGGTGGATCATTGGAAGGTTTCCTTCGGAGGTTTGACCTTGAACGCCAGAGCGGAAACGATCATGAGCAGTCAGCCTTTAACTGCTCAACAGCCGGACCCCCAGATTAAAGATGTCACATGGTCGCCCATCGGCTTCGGATTCCAAAGTTCGGGTGAGGAGTTTGAGGTTCGGCTGATCAACAAAGACGGAACGATCGACGAGGAAAAATCATACGGTGCGGGCTTCCAGCGTAATGACATTAACGAAGATTGGGTGAGCGTCAAAGGTGATTTTCGATACGAGGTCTTAGATTTGGAACAGTACCGGGGACTTCGGATCAACGGGATCGATTATGAACGTTAGCAATCGAAGAGTGGAAGAAACGGACTGACAGAGCGATAGGACCGCGCAGTGGGAAAAAACTGTGCCGGTCCTGTTTTTTTATCTGCGGTGGAGCTGTTTCCACCACGGGCCGGAACAAATTCGCATTTAACATCTTTTTAACATTGGGCCAATTTGCTCTTAACAATGGATCTTTATTATGAGAATTGCAAAAGGAAAGATTGGAAAGAATAAAAAAACAAAGAGAATAAAGAAAGAAGGAAATGCGCAATGAAAAGAAAATTATTACTCGGACTTGTAAGCGTAATGGTACTCACGATAGCTCTCAGCGGCTGCGGGGAGAAAGGGAACACGGACAACGGCGGCGATTCCAATTCGGACGCGGTGTCCGGCAGCGTAGTCATCGCTGGCTCCACCTCGGTTCAGCCTCTGTCGGAAGAGCTGGTGGCGGCCTTCAACGACAAATATCCTGATGTGAAGATCGATGTCCAGGGAGGCGGCTCCGGCCAGGGAATCAAATCCGTAAAAGAAGGGATCGCCGATCTGGGCGCGCTGTCCAGAGAATTGAAGGACGAAGAAATGAGCTCGGTGGATCAGGAAATCGAAATTGCCAAGGACGGGGTAGCGGTGGTCGTCAACAAAGATTCCGGCGTGGAGGATTTGACACTGGAACAGATCAAGCAGATTTACACCGGCGAGATTACCAACTGGAGCCAGGTAGGGGGAACGGACGCCCCCATCACCGTAGTATCCAGAGAGGAAGGCTCCGGCACCAGAGGCGCGTTCACTGAAATTACCGGAATCCTCAGCAAGGACGCCAGCGGGAACGAAGTGGACGGGACCACAAAGGACGCATTGGTACAGCCGTCCACCGGCGCGGTGCTGCAGACCGTGGGCAATACGCCAAACACCATCGGTTACGTTTCCCTGGGTTCTCTGAACGACACGGTGAAGGCGGTCAAGGTAGAGGGCGTGGAAGCGACGGATGAAAACATCACGGCCGGCGATTATCCGATCCAGAGACCGTTCCTCTATGTAACCGGTGGAGAGCTGTCCGCGGCGGCTCAGGCCTTTGTGGATTTTGTCCTCAGCGACGAGGGACAGGAAATTGTCAGCCAGGAGTTTATTCCGGTGAACTAATTCGCTTAAGTCTCCTCATTTAGCATTTGACATAGATCCGCCGTCACTGGGAAATGGCGTCGGGAGTGGGAAGGGGCAACGGACCCGAGGGGGAACACTTCGGATTCGGACGCCCTTTTTCACCGGAAAAGGTGAGAGGAATATTGGATGAAGGCTTATGAAAAAATCATTGAAAAATTAATATTGCTTTGCGCCGTAACCGCCGCGCTTTCCGTCGCGTTGATCACCTGGTTCATCTTTCAGCAGGGCCTTCCGGTTTTAAGTGATTACGGTCTGTTTCGGTTTATCTTTGGAATGGAGTGGTCCCCTACCGGCGGGGTGTTCGGAATCTTTCCGCTGATCCTGGGAACGCTTTCCGTAACCCTGGGAGCTTTGATCATCGGGATTCCTACGGGGATCGCCTGCGCGGTGTTTCTGGCGGAGCTTCTGCCCAAGAAGTGGGCGGCCATGTTCAAAGCCGCCATCGAGCTGCTGGCGGGAATTCCGTCGGTGGTTTACGGCTTCTTCGGACTGGTGGTTTTGGTTCCGGCGATTCGGGTATTCATTCTTCCCATCGTGCGGATTTTCAACCCCCATGCCGCCACTACGGGCTTCAGCATCCTGGCGGGCGCGGTGATTCTGGCGATTATGATCCTGCCCACCATCGTCAGCATTTCGGAAAATTCCATTTCCGCGGTACCTGCCGAATATAAGGAGGCGTCCCTGGCTTTGGGCGCCAACAAACGGGAGACGATTATGAAGGTGCTGATTCCGGCGGCGCGCTCCGGAATCATCTCTTCCGTGATTTTGGGCATGGGCCGGGCCATCGGTGAGACCATGGCGGTACTGCTCATTACGGGAAATATGGCTAAGGTGCCGGGGAGCATGCTGGATTCCGTAGCCACACTTACCGGAACCATTGCTATGGAGATGAGCTACGCGAGCCCCACGCATCAGCAGGCGCTGTTTGCGGTGGGAATCGTGCTGTTCGTGATCATCATTCTGTTGAACGCGGCGGCGCAGTTCACCATGAAACGATTGGGAGGAGGCGATCCGAATGAAAGCCGTTAAAAACGGTGTGTTCTACGGAGTCATCGGACTTCTGGCCGCGGTCACACTGGCCTCTTTGATCATCATCATCGGTTATATTCTGGCGAAAGGCCTTCCGGGAATCAGCTTGGAGTTTCTTTTACAGGAACCGAAACGGATGGGGAAGGAAGGGGGAATCTTCTCCGTCATCATCGGAACGATTTACGTGACGGCGGCGGCGGTGGTAATCGCGACGCCCATTGGCGTGGCGGCCGCGGTCTATTTCAACGAATACGCCAGAAAGGGCGGAATCGTCAAGGTGATCCGCTTTTTCACCGAAGTCCTGGCGGGAATTCCGTCCATCATCTTCGGTCTGTTCGGCTTCGCGTTTTTCGTGGTCTTTCTGGGAATGGGCTGGTCCGTGCTTTCCGGCGGTTTGACGGTGGCGATGATGATTCTGCCCACGCTTACCCGAACCATGGAGGAGTCCCTGAAAACGGTGCCCATGTCCTATCGGGAGGGCAGTCTGTCTCTGGGCGCCACCAAATGGCAGACCATCGTCCGGGTGGTCATTCCCTGCTGCCGGTCCGG
>CAUHLX010000078.1 GCA_959606705.1 uncultured Bacillota bacterium
GACCACGTTCAGTTCGTCCCATCGCCCATGGTACTTAAACACGTTGAACAGGAAATTGCGCCGGTCCCCCCAGGGAGCGGCGGCAATCACCATGTCGATCTTATTCTTCGAAAAACGAATGGGATCCAACGCCGAGTAGTTGGCCCCTTCCTCCGCGTAATCGCTGTCCGCGGTCACCATGTTGATCTCAAACACCATCGTCTTCGGAGTCTGCGTTTTCAGCGCTTCCTTCATATAATAATAGCTGAGCCACACCGGCTGCTCCTGAGTCGCCAAAATGTAGGAAATGTGACCGTTCAGCGCTTCCAGCTGCACGGGGTCCACGGAACAGTACATGTGGCTGGAGCCGAAAAACATGGTGTCGATGCTGTTTTCCGGCTCGTTGTAAAAGCCGCCCACCTTCACGGACATGTTCCATGGCTCCAGCAAGCTTTTCCGCGCCAGCACGCCGCTGACCCACGCCAGCAGCAGTGCAAAGCAGACCAGAAAGCAGACGCAGCGCACCAGGATCACCGGTGCCTTCCGTCTTGCAGCCTCCGTCATATATTCCGTTTTCTCGTTGAATCCGCCGATTTCGCGGTCTCTGCTTCTGCTCACGTTCTTTCTCCGTTAAAATTGAAAATAGATAAATTGGCTCTCGCTGTAGCCCGGTCCGTAAATTCCAAACACGATGATGGAAAAAATCAGCACCAGGTAAACCACCCAGCGAAACACCAAATTCTGCGCCAAAAGCCGTTCCCGGATACGGACGCCCTTGTATTGAGCCACACTGGCCAGAGACATCACCCCGATCGCAATAGTCAGAACCACCAGATTCGCCGCCGAAAGTCCCATCTCCGTCAGCGTCCCGTCCAGGAAAATCCAAGGGTTCCATTCTAAAAACATCCGTCCTAAAAACGCCCAGGCGTCTTCGATGGTTTGTGCCCGGAAAAAGATCCAGCAGAAATCAACGAGCACGAAGGTGATGATTCCCTGTCCCAGCTTGTAGCTGAACGTCTGCCGGTCGATATGAAGCTTGTCCGTGATCCATAGCTTGGCCGGCTTGGTGATCTGCCCGATCACCTGGAACACTCCGTGGAGGAAGCCCCACATCACGAAGGTCCAGTTGGCTCCGTGCCACAAGCCGCTGGCCAGAAATACCACGATCACGTTGAAATACTTTCGCAGCGTACCCCTGCGGTTGCCTCCCAGCGGAATGTACAGATAATCTCGAAACCAGGTGGACAGTGAAATGTGCCAGCGCCGCCAGAATTCTTCGATGCTGGTGGAAAAGTACGGCTGGCGAAAGTTGTCCATCAGCTTGAACCCCATCACCTCCGCCGCTCCGATGGCGATCAGAGAATAGGACCCGAAATCACAATAAATTTGAATGGCAAACAGAATCGCCGCCACGGCTAGATAGAGGCCCGCGTACCAGTCGTAATGATTGAACACCTGATTCACCACGATCGCCGCCCGGTCCGCAATCACCAGCTTGAGAAACAGCCCCCAAAGCATGAGCACCAGCCCGCTGCGCGCTCGGTCGTAATCGAAGGAATGATTCTCGTGAATTTGAGACAGCAGATTTTTAGACCGTTCAATGGGTCCCGCCACCAGCTGCGGAAAGAAGGAGACGAACAACGCGTACTTGGCCGGATTGCGTTCCACCTCCACGTCGTTGCGATACACGTCCACCGTATAGGAGAGCGCCTGAAACGTATAGAAGGAAATGCCCACCGGCAGCACCACGTCAAAGGACGGGTTCATAGCCGTGATTCCCAAAGTTCCTAACAGAAGGTTCAGGTTGTCCAACGCAAAATTGAAATATTTAAAGAAAAATAAAATGGAAAGATTGGCGAGAAAGCTCCCCGCCACCCAGAGCTTGCGCCGGGTCCGGCAGGCTTGAAGAAACCGCTGTCCGCTCCGCTCCGTCATCAGCCGGTTTTCCCGGCCGATCAGCAGTCCGCTGACAAAAGTAATCACCGTGGACGCGGCGATCAGCACCGCGTACTTTGGATTCCAGCACATGTAAAAGTAGTAGCTTGCCGCCAGCAGCCACAGATAACGCACCCGAAAGGGGATGACGAAATAAATGAATGTCACAAGGGGAAAAAACAGCAAAAAACTGAATGAATTAAATAGCATACGGTGTTCCTTCCAAAGTATCTGAGAAATCAGCCGGGGCCCCGCCGCCGGATGCCCGCCGTCACAGTCCATTACTGATTATATGATAAAAGCCGGGGAACGGCAAGGAGTATCACAGCAGCTCCAGCAGCTCTTCCCCGCTCATGGCCGTGAGCATGGTCTCGTTCTCCCGAATCACCGCGTCGGCCAGATCCCGCTTACTCTCCTGGAGCTTCAGAATTTTCTCCTCGATGCTGTCCTTGGCAATCAGCTTATAAACCTGTACCGAATTTTTCTGACCGATCCGATGAGCTCGATCCGTGGCTTGATTCTGCGCCGCCAAGTTCCACCAGGGGTCGTAGTGAATCACCACGTCCGCCGCCGTCAGGTTCAGGCCGGTTCCTCCGGCCTTCAATGAAATCAGGAACACCGGCGTCGTCTCCTCCGGCGAATTGAACCGTTCCACCAGCGCGCGCCGTTCCTCCTTAGAGGTTTTTCCGGTCAACAGGAAAGTGGAAATCCCATCCTTCTCCAACCTGGGCTTCAATAGATCCAGCATGGTGGTAAACTGGGAAAACAGCAGAATTTTGTGTCCTCCGGCGACCGCTTCCCGGACCAGTTCCAGACAAGTTTCCAGCTTGCCGCTGTCCTTAGCGTAGTCCTCATAGCACAGCCCCGGATGACAGCAGATCTGCCTGAGGCGGGTCAACAGCGCTAAAACAACCATCTTATTGGTCTCAAAGCCTTTATCGGTAAAACCCTTGCCAATTTCCAGCTTCGCTTTGGCCAAATTCGCCAGATACAGCTTCCGCTGTTCCGTCCCCATCGACGCGTAAACCACACTCTCCACCTTCTCCGGCAGCTCCTGCAGAACATTCCGCTTCAATCGCCGCAGCACGAATGGGGCAATCTGTTTTTCCAGCATCCGAACCGCCGCGTCATCGTGATCCTTGATAATGGCGTTTTCATATTCATTTTTAAAGTCCTCATAGCCGTAGAGATACCCCGGCATCAGAAAATCAAAAATACTCCACAGCTCGCTGAGCCGGTTTTCCACCGGGGTCCCCGTCAGCGCGAACCTCCGTCCGCTGCGAATCCGTTTCACCGCCCGGGCGTTTTGCGTACTGTAATTTTTGATGTACTGCGCCTCGTCCACGATATGATACCGGAATACCATGTTCTCATAGCAGTCAATATCCCGTTTCAAAAGATCGTAAGAGGTAATCATGAGATCACAGCTTTCGCCCTTTCTCAAGCCTGCCTCAGCAATCATCCTCCGCCGATCTCCCGCCGTTCCGATTACCGATAATGTGGAAAGCTGTGGTGCGAATTTGCGAACCTCTTCCTCCCAGTTCAAAACCAGAGATGCCGGGCACACCACTAAAGCCAACAGCTCCCGGCACTCTCCCTGGTTGGTTTCCATGACTTCGAGCCGCTCGCTCTCCCTCAAGCGATCCTTTTCTGCCAATAAAAACGCGATGACCTCCAGCGTCTTCCCCAGTCCCATGTCGTCCGCCAGGATGCCGCCAAATCCGTAATCCGACAGCGTGGCCATCCATCGGAAGCCGGTTTTCTGGTAATCCCTCAGCACCCCCGCCAGCACCTCAGGAACCTTATAGTCACTGTCCTCTACTGATTTCATTTCCCGAACCAGCTTTTTGAAGGGCAGGTCTCGTTCGTAGGTGATCTGTTCCGATCCCTTTAACAGATCGTTGAGGAGCATCGCCCGATACTGCGGCAGCTCCACCTCTCCGTTTTCCAAATCCTCCCGCGTCAAGCGGAGGCCTTCCACCAACCGGAGAATCCCTGAAAACTCGTCATCTTCCAGCCGCATGAAGCTGCCGTTTCGCAGCCGGTGATAGCGCCGCCGCACCTTGTACTGCTGCAAAGCGTCCATCAGCTCATCCACCGGGAATTCCTCCAGGTCGAAATTCACCTTCAGCAGTCCGCTGACCAGTGAAACTCCCACCGCCAGCTTCGGCGGAACCGCGGCTGCGATCCGGCGATACCGATCCGTTGCCAGTACCTCGGCATAGCCTGCCAGTTCTCCCGCGCCGTTGCGCACAAAGTCGAAAATCCGGTCGTTGTTCCCTTGAAAATATAAAACGGAGAGCTCCCGATCATAAGCGTCAAAATAACCCGAAAGCATCAGCTTCAACGCATATTCCTTCCGGCTGTCCCGCACCGCGCTCCGCCGTTTCTCCGCCGTTCCTTCGGAGCGCGTCGCCAGCTGTTCGCCGGTTTCCGAAACCTCCTCGTTCCGATAGGGATCGATATAACGATCTCCGTATCTGCAAATCGCCCTTGCCGTGATGGTGTCGTTTTTCGGACAATCCAGATAAACCATGGCCTCCATATCATCCGGCACGTAATTCAACAGGGATTCCACATCGCCGGAAAGCTCCACATTGTCCTGGATCTCACAGATTACGTTGGAGCAGAAATCCACCATGTCCGCGGCTGCCACGTAAAAGTATCCGCCGCTGTGGTCCGCCGCTTCCACCAGGTCCCGCATCTGTTCCGTAAAGCCTTCCTCGCACTGCCATAAAAAAGCGTCTCCGCGAAATTCTCCGGTCAACAAATAGAGATGCTTCTCCCCGTTTAGATAACGGTATTTGGGCATTTCCAAAGAAAATCCGCCGGCGTCGTCCCTTCTGACGTGAACCGGAATCCGCAGGTTCATCGCCTTTACCGTACAGCGCCAGTCCTCATTTCCACGATACGGATTGCCGAAGGATACCTCCAGCTGCCGGTCCATCCACAGGCGCAGAAAAGTGTCCACCGCGGTCAGCGACAGACGCATCCCCCTCTTCCCATGGGAAAACGCCGAGTCCCTTCCGTACGTGCTGCCGTAGCTGCCTCGATAGGTCTGGATTTCTCCGAATTGACTCATGATAAATTCCACCAGTGGCCGGGATTCCTCGTCAAACAGCTCCGGCTTATGGGTTAAGGTCAGCAGCTTTCCGTACTCTACTCGGTCTCCATGCCGCATGTGAAGACAGAATTCTTCCATGTTCCGGACGATATACAGCTTTTCCGAACCCACCGAAGCTTCCAGAAAAACTTCTCCGCATTCCACGAAAAGACGTGGCACCAGCCGAACGTTCCCCAGCGTCTGCCCTTTGGTCTTGATCAGCGGCGCGTTTTTCCGATTGTACTTCTGCATCAGGCTGCGGACGTTCCGATCCGTCGTCTGTCCGCCGCTGCCGCTCGTTCCGCCTCTTTGAACTGTCCCTCGCTTTTCGTAATTCCCATTCATTCCGGTTTTGCCCATCCCTCTCGATTCGTTTCTTACACATTCATATTATTATATACTCTCAAGGACCATTCACGCAAAAAGATTGTAATATTTTCTATAAAATTTCCCGGAAGCCTTCGGCACCAAAACCGGACCTCTCACATAGTATGACTACATTGACGCGGAAGGAGATGTTTTTTATGATGAGAGTCGAGGACGAAAACACGCGGCCGCACCGGGATCGTGTCAGCGGTATGAGGCTCGTCGGACGAAATGATCAACGGATTGGCCTGGCCTTGTCCGGCGGTGGAATCCGCGCCACGATCTTTCACCTGGGGGTACTCAAATGGCTGGCTCAGCGGAATCGGATGGAACAGGTCGCCCATATTTCCTCCGTTTCGGGCGCTTCTCTCTGCGTGGGCCTGATCTATGCGCACAGCGGCTATTCCTGGCCCAAAAGCGAAGTGTTCCTCCATCGTATCCTGCCCGAGCTTCGCGAATTGATTCTCTCTCAAGACATCCAGTTCACCGGTGTCCTTCGCCTCCTGCTGGAGCCCTGGAATCTGGACCGCCGAGTCAACCTCCTGGCAGAGGTCATCAAAGACCGCTGGAATATCTTCGGAAGCCTAGAGGATTTGCCCAAATATCCCCAATGGTCCATCAACTGCACCACCTTTGAAACCGGTAAAGATTTTCGTTTCTCTCAGAATTTCATGGGTGATCCTAAAGTGGGTTATGTGAAAAATCCCGACTTTCCCATCGCGGAGGCCATCGCCGCATCCGCCGGTTTTCCGGTACTCATCGGCCCTTATAAGCTCAATACGAAAAAATATCGTTGGTACGAACCCCTACGCTCCAGTCACCCCAACGATCCCGGTCCCAGTTCGATCATTGTCTCCCCGGATCCGGATTCTCTTCATCTCTGGGACGGCGGCGTCTATGATAACCTGGGGCTGGAAGCGCTTTACAAGCCGGAAAACTGCGGTCGTCTCACCGGCAGTCTCAACCGCTTGATCGTCAGCAACGCTTCCAGTCTCAGCGGCTGCCGGAAGCGCAGCGTTCTATTTTCCGCCGCCAACCTCCGGCGCCTGCTGGATATCAGTCGGGATCAGGTTTCCTCCCTCCGCACTCGAGGTGTGCTGGACTACATAAAACGCACGGGGAACGGCCTCTATGTAAAAATCGGCACCTCCGCCCAACAGATTGCCATGGCGGCTGAAACACAAGAGGCTTCCGTCGGCGAACTTCTGAAGGCGGCCAGCGTCTCTCCTGGCTCAAACGGACGAATCCGCAGCCTCGGAATGGAACGTTCCGAGGGAAATCGCCGCAAGCGTGCCCCCATCCAAGACGACCCCCTGATTTCCCAGTGCCTGGCTCCGGCTTCCGTGGCCTACGCACAGAACTACCCCACGGTTTTATCCGCGCCGACAGCTCACGACTTCGACTTGATTCTGCGCCACGGCTATGAGACCGCCAAATGCACGGCAATCTACTTTGGTTTAGAAGATTAAATGCAGAAGCATACATCTTCTCGATTTTATTACGTAATCCTCCTAAATGATTGGCAATTTCATACGATAAGTTAATTTCTAAGAATTATCTTAAACCTTCATTCGGTTTCTGGGATGCTTTGTCTCGAGGATTGCTTTTTGTTTTGAGGAGGTTACTTGGGTATAGATCTCAGTGGTAGTGATCGAACTATGACCCAGCATTTGCTGTATATACCGAATGTCCACACCCTCCTCCAGCAAAAGCGTAGCAAACGTATGGCGAAACATATGTGGAGTGATGTGCATTGAAATTCCCGCTAATTCACTATATTTTCTAACGACACAGCGAGCCGACTGTTCCGTAAATCGATTTCCTCTTTGATTGATAAAAAAATATCCCGTTTGATTGATCTTATCTGCAAATTCTTTGCGATATGCCTTTAGTACTTTCAGTACTCCGAGATTGCAGATTTGTATCATTCGTTCGCGAGACCCTTTTCCCGAAATTCGGATCACACCATCTGATAGATCCACATTTTCCTTTGTAAGCGTGCATAATTCGGCAATGCGCATTCCACTTGCAAACAATAATTCCAATATTGCGGTATCCCGCAGCGCTAGTTTCTGCTGAAGCCGCGTCGACTCGGAATCTTCCATCGCCGTGTGTCCGACCCGCAGCAGCTGTTCCACCAAACGCGAAGGAATGGTCTTTGGCAGAACCTTTGGCACGCGATGCTGTACACGAATCTTATTAAACGGGTTTGTCTCAATCCATTCTTCATATTCCATAAATCGAAAAAAAGCCTTTAATACGGCAATTTTCCGCCTCGCCGACCTCGGTTTATACATTCCATATAAATCGGCAGCGTATTGATTTAAAAATTCTTTGCGGCATAACCGCATCAGATCGTTTTGCACATTTTCCCGATGATCATTCCAACGATCCGTACTTTCCTTCAGCTTTTTCAAACATTGATTCAGGTCAATGGAATAAGCCTTTAATGTCTTTTCGCTGAGTCCCTTCTGCTCTTTGCAATATTTCAGATAAACTCGTACTGCTTCTTTTGCTGTGTCCATGCCGTATCCGCTCCTATTGTCATGATAGTTTGCTTCTATTATATCAAGGAACTAAAAGAAAGGCTGCTGTGTCGGGAATCAACTGCGGATAACTATTAATTATGAATTATGAACGGAGGCGCGGCAGATGAAAAATCTTGTTTTGAAAGAACTGTGGGATTCCACTGAGGAGCAGCTGATGGCCAGTGTATTACATATCGTATGCAACACACAATCCGCATCCCCAATCGCGTCCTGTCAGGGCGGTTTCAATATGGATACGGAGTATTTTTCGGATGACGAGTTTGAACAAATCGCGGCGATGTTCGGTACACTGAATGTTCCGACCCGTTTCTTTACTTTTGAGGATGACTTTTTTCGATATATATTAAATGAAAAGAGTTCTGACAACAAAAATATTCTAGTCTACAATGCCGCACAAAGCGGAAGCGGTCCCGGAAGAAAATCCTTAATACCGGCATTCTGCAATTTGCACGATCTGAAATGTACCGGCTCAAACGCTTACGTCGTCTCCCTGTGTCGAAATAAATATCATGTCAACAGACTTTTGGCGCAGGTTGGTGTTCCCGTGCCCAATTCTTGGCTTTATACGGACGGCTGGCTGATGGACAGGCCCCCGGCTAATCATACGAAGCTATTGTTAAAACCTATTTATGAGTCTGCCAGCATCGGGATTGATTCACAGTCGATCCAGGTGTATGGGCGCGAAACCGATGAGTTGATTCAGCAGCGTTCCATGCGGCTTCAACAGCCGATTCTTGCGCAAGAGTTTATTCCCGGCTACGAAATAGAAGTTCCATTCTTGAGATCCGGCGGAGGGATTTTTATCATGCCGCCCGTAGGCATTTCATTAAATGGAGCGAGAATGCTCGGCCAGGAAATTCTCGACTATGAACGGGTATACTTTGACCAATATGAGTTCTATGACTTTAGAGAAGAACCACTTTGTTCCCAACAAATAAACGAATCAGTGACGAATGCGGTTTCTCTTTTAGGAATCCAAGGTCTTGGCCGTATCGATTTCAGAGTTGCAAGCGACGGGAATTTCTACGTTACCGATGTCTCTACAAATCCTCATTTTATCGAGCATAGCTCAGTCCACTTTGCAATGTGTAATTTAGGACTTGATCCGTCAAAGATTGCTCAGTCGATTTTAAGCGCCGCATTAGTGGGAGAATAACATGCTAGAGTTTAAAATAGCTGCCACGAACGAAGAGCTTTTACTATTTGGTACGTTAAAAATGGAGCTGATGCAATACCACAAGAACTACGCCGAATCGTTCGGAATCCACGACATGGAATTGGAGGAGTATACGTTAGAACGTGCTTTGAATAATGCGGAGCAGAGAGATAGCTATTTGATTTACCGAAATCATCGTCTGGCCGGAATGGTTCAAGTGAGTGAAGTCATATCCGATGTGGATCAGACTGAAATTTTATTTGTCCATTCTCTGTATCTCAAGGAGCTCTATCGAAATTGTGGCATCGGCGGACTTCTCCTTAGATATCTATGCCGTAAATATAAAAAAAGAATTGAGTGTGAATGCTGGTATGATCTCCCTGCCGGCAGGGTCTATCAACGTGCCGGTTTTCGCTCGATGATGACACGTTTCGTACTTCCCTTGAACAGTCCCTTTTACGGCTCCGACCAGTATTGAATATCGGAATAGAGAAAACCTCGTCCGATGGTTCCCCAACGTGTCTCGCCGGGATGAAGTTTGCAGAGGTAATGGTCAAATACGATCGGATCGGAAATTTTCGTATTTTCCATAACGGAAAGCCAAGATGCCCTTCGTTGCCGTAGATAGGTTTTTTCCACTTCCTTCATCAGCACCGGAGGCTGGTCACATTGGTTCAATAGTATATCGGTTGCCTTACTCACATTCCCTTCCAAGTAGTATACGGAGGCCAGA
>CAUHLX010000079.1 GCA_959606705.1 uncultured Bacillota bacterium
GTACTCGGTTCGGACCAGCTTAACCCTCTCATTCACTTTCTGAATAAACTCGTTGCGGCTCATGGGCATCCTCCCGCGGCAGAAATTCACCGCCTCTTTTCTATTTCTTTATTCTACAGGAAATTCCGGGTTCTCGCAAGGGCCGCCGCGATGAACTCGCGGAACAGAGGATGCGCCCGATTGGGACGGCTTTTAAACTCCGGGTGATACTGCACCCCGATATAAAAGCGGTTCTCCGGGATTTCCACCGCTTCCACCAGACGTCCGTCCGGTGAGGTTCCGGTAACGTGCAAACCCGCCTCTTCCATGCGCTCCCGATAAAAATTGTTGAACTCGTACCGATGGCGATGACGCTCCACAATGTGTTCCTGCCCGTAAGCGCGTCTCATGAGACTCCCTTCGAGAGTCCGGCAAGGGTAAGCCCCCAGTCTCATAGTGCCGCCCTTAGGAAGGTTCCCCTGCTGATCCGGCATCAGATCGATGACCGAATTCCCGCCGTCCGGCTGGAACTCGCTGGAATCGGCGTCCGCCAGTCCCAGCACAAAGCGGGCAAACTCAATGACCGCCACCTGCATTCCCAGGCAGATTCCTAAATAGGGAATGTCGTGTTCTCTGGCATAACGCGCGGCCTGAATCTTGCCTTCCACGCCTCGGTCACCAAAGCCTCCCGGCACTAAAATTCCACTGCAGCCGCCCAGTATCTCGTCCGCGCTGTCCGCAGTGACGGTTTCCGCTTCCACCCACTCAATATCCACCACGCTCCCATTTTCATAACCGGCGTGCCGCAGAGCCTCCACCACCGACAGATAAGCGTCATGCAGCCGAACGTATTTTCCCACCAGCGCGATTCGAGTCCGCTTGTCCCGGCGGTTGATCCGATCCAGCATCTCCTGCCATTCCGACAAATCACAAGGAGGACAGTCCAGCCGCAGCTCCCTGCAGACGATTTCGGAAAAATGCCGCTGTTCCAGCATAATCGGCGCTTGATACAAAACGGGAAGCGTCATGTTCTCGATGACACAGTCCGGTTTCACGTTGCAGAACAGCGAGATTTTCGAGATGAGGTCCGCCTCCAGGGGCTCGTCCGCCCGGGTGACGATGATGTCAGGGGAAATCCCCATGGCTCTAAGCTCCTTCACCGAATGCTGAGTGGGCTTGGACTTGTGTTCTCCCGAGCTCTTGATGTAAGGCACCAGTGTCACGTGAATAAACAGGCAGTTTTCCTTTCCCACCTCCAGCGACACCTGGCGGATGGCCTCCAGAAAGGGCTGACTTTCAATATCTCCCGCCGTTCCGCCGATCTCCGTAATCACCACGTCCGCCGCGTTCTTCCTTCCCACCGAGTAAATGAAGTCCTTGATCTCATTGGTAATGTGAGGAATGACCTGAACCGTCTGACCCAGATACGCGCCGTCCCGCTCCTTGCGCAGCACATTCCAGTACACCTTTCCGGTGGTCAGATTGGAATACTGATTCAAATTTTCATCAATAAACCTTTCGTAATGTCCCAGATCCAAATCCGTTTCCGCTCCGTCCTCAGTTACGTAGACTTCCCCGTGCTGATAGGGACTCATCGTTCCCGGATCTACGTTGATATACGGATCCAGCTTTTGCGCCGCCACCTTTAAACCTCTGGATTTCAATAGCCGGCCCAGCGACGCCGCGGTAATTCCTTTCCCCAGCCCGGACACTACGCCACCCGTTACAAAGATAAATTTGGTCATTCTCCCGCCTCCCTCCAAAAAATCAAAAGGACATCCGGCGTGCGGGAAAGACTCCACACCCCGATGCCCACCCTTTAAAAATATTTTTTAGTATGCCCCGATTACAAAGAAATGTCAACTATTTTTTGATGCGGCCACGTCCCATCGACTGATATTCTGAAAGATTCCCTGTCCATAGCGGCCCAGAAGCTGCTGCGGGTCAAGCCCGCTGACACCGTCCTTCACCACGTACAGCGCGTCTACATACACCAGAAAGGTCAAGGGAGGATTCTCAGCCAGAACGTCCTGAAATTCCTGATACAGCGGCCGGCGCTGATCCGGAGACTCCAGCTCCTTGGCCTCGGAAAGCAGCGCGTCCACCCGATCATTGGAATAATTGCCGCGATTTCCGCTCTTGTTCGTTCCAAATACCTGGTAAGAAGCATTGTCCGGGTCAAACGGATCTCCTCCGGCAGTCAGACAGGCGTAAGCGTCCTGACTCGCCCAATCTAAATAAGCCACCGGTTCCACGCTCACCCGGACGCCGATCGCTGCCATTTGTTCGGCGTATCGTTCCGCCAACGCACAAGAGACGGGGTCCGCTTTTAGACAATAGAGGGTAAAGGCCAGCGGCGTTCCGTCCTTTTCATAAATTCCGTCGGCTCCTTCCTCCCAACCCGCCGTCTCCAGCAGCTGCCGTGCCTTGGCCGGGTCATATTCGTACCGTTCCATCCGCGGATTATTATAATCGCTCATTTGCAGGGGAGAATAGGCTGGCGTCCCATAGCCCAGCAGCACATCGTTGACCATGGCCTGACGGTCCACCGCGTAACTCAAAGCCGCCGGCAATTCGGGATTCTGCAGGAACAGATCGGAACCCAGCTGATAAAGCACGCTCCTGTAGTCCGCTGTCTTCATCGCGGTTACGGTGTAGCCGTCCATTTCTCCCAGCTCCATCGCCTCCGACGGAGTAATCTGGGTCACGGAAAGCTCCCCGGATTTCAACCGCTCCAGCTTTGACCGGGAGTCGTCCGTCATCTGAAATATCATCCGCTCCAGCTTCGGTTCTTTCCCATAGTAACGATCATTCCTTACTAGCGTGATGCTTTCGCCATCCCTCCAGTCCTCGATTTGAAACGGGCCGGTGCCCACCGGATCCCAGTTGAACTCGGAAGAGGTCAGATCCTTTCCCCGCAGCGAATGCTCCGGAAGCATTCCCACGGTAAGGTCATTCAAAAAAGCGGCGTTAGGCGCTGCCACGGCGATCCGAACCGTGTGATCATCCACCACATCCACTCCGTCCACGTCTTCAAAGCGGGAGGCCAGCGGAGAGTCATTCACCGGGTCCGTGATTGTCTCCAGCGTAAACCTCACGTCTTCGGCGGTAAACGCTTTTCCGTCATGCCATTTGACATCCTCTTTCAAATGAAAGGTATAAACGTTATCCGTTTGGCTGAACTCCCAGCTATCAGCCAAATCTCCCACCAAGGCCCCGTCGCTGTCTCTGCGGATCAGGCCGGAAAAAATCAGGGAGGCCAGTTCGCTCTGCTGGGAAAGGACCGGATCGGTCTTCTCGATTTTCGAGCAGCCGAACACCAGCGCCTTTCCTTTCACGCCGCCGCCCGCCTGCTCGCACCCTGTGAAAAGTCCTGTCAAAATCAGCAGAACGCACAGCGCCGCCGCCCATCCTCGGGATCGCCGGAAACCACGCCGTGATTTCCCTTCGCTCCTTCCCTCAACCATATGACCCTGTTTCAATTTTCCTCCCATTCTCATGATTCCCCGATCGCCTTCTCCGCCGTCACGTTTTCTTTTATTATATAATAAGTCACCTCATGAATGTAGCGCATTTTCCCCGGTAATATAAATATAATATTCCTGACCCCCTCGGGTCAGTTTCATCTCCCGGCAGGGTTGAAATACGCGACACACCGTTATATAATCTAATCGGTATGTAAAAACCATAACTTGAATTGATTTTAATACATAGGAGTGGAAAGGAACAAACAGGCATGTTAAAGGAAACGCTGCGCCCGGTGTGGGTGGAAGTAAATTTGAGCAATGCGGATTATAACATCAAGCAAATCAAAAAAAAGGTCGGTGAGGACAAACAAATCATCGGCGTGGTCAAGGCGGACGCCTACGGACACGGCGCTCCTCAAATCGCCAAGGTTCTGATGGACAACGGTGTGGATATGCTGGCCATCGCCACGCTGAGCGAAGCGGTTCAGCTGCGTGAGGAAGGCTTTACCTGTCCCATCATCATGCTGGGCATTACCCCGGAAATGTACCACGATACCATTTTGAACTACGACATCACCCCGGTGGTTTCCTCCTATGAAAACGCGGAGAACCTCTCCAAGCTGGCGGAACAAGCCGGCAAGAAGCCGGAGGTGCTGGTGGCGATCGATACCGGCATGGGGCGTATCGGTTTCCAGCCTACGGAAGAAAACGTACCTGACGTGGTGAAAATCAGCAAGCTTCCCGGAATCAAGATCAAGGGGCTGTTTTCCCACTTTGCCACCGCGGACGAGAAAGATAAGACTTACGCCAACGGACAGCTGGCCAAGTACAATGCCTTTGCGGATCTGCTGGAAGCCGCCGGCGTCAAGCTGGAGTTCCGTACCTTGGCCAACAGCGCGGCCATCATGGAAATTCCCGCCGCTCACTTTGATGCGGTCCGTCCGGGCATCATCCTCTATGGCTGCTACCCTTCCCACGAGGTGGATCAGAACGAACTCTCCATCAAACCGGTGATGTCCGTGAAGGCGAACATTCTTCATTTGAAGAAAGTAGGCCCCGGCTTCTCCGTGAGCTACGGCAGAAAATTCACCTCCGAACGGGAAACCGTGATCGGAACCCTGGCGCTGGGCTATGCCGACGGCTTCCCCAGAAACCTGTCCGGCAAAGGCGGACGAGTGCTGGTAAACGGCCAGTACGCTCCCATCGTCGGCAACATCTGCATGGACCAGTGCATGATCGACGTCACTGACATTCCCGACGTCAAAGTGGGCGATGAAGTGGTGATCGTCGGCACACAGGGTGATAAGACCATTCTGGCCGACGAAATTGCCGATAAGACCGGCACCATCAACTACGAGGTTACCTGCCGCTTCGCGCTGCGGATGCCCAGAGTTTATGTGAAATAGCTGAGTTTTCCGGAAGATCCGCAAATTAAGAACGATGGATTGCCGTAAAAAAAGCGCGCTTGCTCGGCGCGCTTTTTATGTTGACTGTGAAATGCCTTTCATCCCCTTCATTTTGGGCCAAAAGGAGAGATCGCTCCCTCACCCTCAGTTCGCGTCCCCTGACTCAGACCCCCTCAAACTGCGCTCCGGCGGCGCTGTGCGGGCAGTCCTTCAGCTTTTCCTCCTCCAGCAGGCAATGGCGGCGCTCCTTTGCTGCCAACCGTTCCACATATGGGGTGGCCGGGCTTCTCAGCAGTTCCCCCGGTGAGGCAAACTGCTGAATTTTTCCCTGGTCCATCACCAGAACCTTGGTCCCCAGCTTCAGGGCCTCCGTGATGTCGTGAGTCACAAAAAGGATCGTGATGCCGGTCTCCTCATGAATCCGGCCGATCTCCTCCTGGAGCTGCTTTCTGGTGATCTCATCCACGGCTCCGAACGGTTCATCCATCAGCAGGATATCCGGCGAGGCCGCCAGCGCCCGGGCGATTCCCACCCTCTGCTGCTGTCCCCCGGAAAGTTCATCCGGATAACGGCTCAGCATTTCCTCCTCCAGCCCCACGATCTTCATCCACTTCAAAATCGCCGCCCGAGTCCGCTCCCGGTCCTTTTTATTCAGCAGACTGGGGACATAGGCAATGTTTTTTTCCACGGTCATGTGCGGGAACAGCATGCTTCCCTGAATCGCGTAACCGATGTTCCTGCGGAGGGAAATCAAGTCCTCCTCCATGATGTTCTTCCCATTGACCAGCACCGTTCCTTCATCCGGTAAATTCAGTCCGTTGACCATCTTCAAGATGGTCGTCTTGCCGCAGCCGGAGGACCCGATGATCGTCACAAATTCTCCCTGCTCCACGGTGAGATTGAAATGCTCCACAATGGTTTTGTTCCCGTAGCTTTTTTTGATCTCCACATATTCGATCGCGTTTGCCATTTCCCAACCTCCTAACGAAGCAGCCCGGCTTCCTCCAGAAACGATTCCGCCACATCCCGTGGGTCCTTTCCCTCGGTTTCCACCTGATAATTCATCTCCGCCATCGCCTGATCGGTGATGGTCCCTTCCAAACGCCGAAAGATGTCCGCCAGCTCCGGATGCTCCTCCAGCACCTGGTTGCGGATCACATTCCCGCATCGATAGGAAGGATAAAAATTCCGGTCGTCCACCAGCACCACCACGTTGGAAACGCTCAACTGTCCGTCGGTGGTAAAGATGTTCATCACATCGATCTTGCCGCTGTTGATGGCCTGATATTTCAGTCCGATATCTAAATCCATGGTGGATTTGAAATGAAAATCATAAGCCTCACAGAGAGGTCCGTAGCCGTCCTCCCTCTCAAAAAAATCGTATTCCGCTCCGAATACCAGCTGATCGGCTGCCCTTGCCAGATCGGAATAGGTCTTTAAGCCATACTGTTCGGCAATTTCCTTCCGCACCACCAGCCCGTAGGTGTTGTTGAAGCCATACATTCCCACCCAGGAAAAATCCAGAACCTCCCCATACTTCTTTTGCAGCTCGTCGAACTTGCTTTCGTCATAGAGCCCCGTTTCCTTAAGCACCATGTTCCAGCCGGTTCCGGTGTACTCCGGATATAGATCGAACTCGCCGCTTTCCATCGCCGGCTGGATATTGGAGGTCCCGCCCCCCACGCCGGAGGTCAGCTCCACCGTGAGGTCCGTGTCCCGCTCGATGAGCAGCTTCAGCATTTCACCGATGACATACTGCTCCGTCATGGGTTTCGTGGCAATCTGCAGTGTGTCCCCGCGGCTGCTGTGCCACAGCGCGCCTCCCACCAGGCTGATACAGAGAATAACCGCCACCGTGGCGGCCAAGGTTTTCCCTCTCCGTTTCCCGGCTCCGTGTCTGCCGATCCGTTTCTCCACAAAACCCAGCGCCAAATCCGCCGCCACCGCTAGCAGCGCGATGAGCAGACTTCCCACCATGGTCATCGCCGGATTGTTGGTGGTGATTCCCCGATAAATGGCCACGCCCAGTCCGCCGGCGCCGATAAAGGACGCGATGCCGGCCAGCGCGATGGTCATGGTGACCATGCCGCGGATTCCCGACATGATCACCGGCATGGCCAGCGGCAGCTTGATCCGCAGCAGAATCTGAAAGCGGGTGCTGCCCATGCCCTTGGCCGCCTCCAAGATCGCCGGGTCGATATTGGTTATCCCCGTATATGTATTCCGCACCATGGGAAGCAGCGCATACACCGTCAGCGCGATGACTGCCGTAACATTTCCGATCCCGGAAAAGGGGATCAGAAAGCCCAGCAGGGAAATCGACGGAATGGTGTAGATAAAGTTCACGGCCCCCAAGGTCAGCTTCGAAGTTTTGCGATACTCCCCGATCAGGATCCCTAAAAAGCCCCCCAATAGGATCGCGATCAAAATCGCCAGGGCCGAAATCCCCAAATGCTCCCAAAGAAGCCCCAGAAAAAAAGCACTTCTCTCATTTAACAGCGTCAGCATTTCCGCGATCATTTTTCATTCCTCCTGACGATAGCCGATGCCGGACAGCTCTCAACACACAAACCGCAGTGCAGGCAGTGTTCCTGAAGAATGACAGGAAAGACGCCGACGGATACGATCCCCTCATCGTCGGCGGTCCCCTCATCGGCAACGGTCTCCTCATCGGCGGCAACCGACACATTTCCCGCGTTCTCCGCGTCCCCCACCCTTTTATTCGCAATCGCTTTCTGAGGACAAACCTCCAGGCAGCGCCCACAGCCAATACAGGCGGCCGTAATCCGAAAGCCCTTGGCCGCCGCCGTCAGGGAAAAGATGTAACGGCAAATGGGGCTTTTCCCCAGATCGAACAGCTCCGCTTCTCCCCCCTCAATGACAAACGCTTCCAGAATCTCACGGCTGTCCCCGGGATAAACCTCTTCCATCGAAGGGTTTTCTCGAAACATGCGATCAATCCATTTTTTCCGTTCCGCCAGACGTCGAGCCCTTCCGCTCAGCCGTACTGACTGCCAGTCCCCGTTCAGGCCCGTCACGGCCACCCGAGGGTCCCGTTCCAGCTGACGGTAGAATTCTTTGCCCCGAGCGGTTAAAAAGTATAGCTTTTCCCCCTCCGTCAGCATCACGTCGATCATTCTGACCTGGGGGTTCCCCTCCTCGTCCACCGTAGCAAAAGCCACGTCCTTCATCTCTCTCAGCATTTGCAGGCAATCCCGCGCGTCCATTGCGATTCCTCCCTCCAAACCGACTCTCCCCGATTATCACAACGATACTGTAATGGTAATCTCTCTGTTTCCATTTGTGAAGTACGCACAATAAAGTGCGATAGTTTCCGGGAGGATACTATTATATCATACCCCTTTTCTCCCGCACAAACGAGAGCGGAACGCGAAAAAAGCGCAATCCTGTCCGGAAGTAAATCACTCCGTGGATAAAGATCGCGCTTTTTGCCTTTTCTAGGAGCGCACAAGAAATGAAATCCTTTGAGCGGCTCCTTTTTATTTATTTTCGATTATTCACCGCGGAAACCAGCGCGCGGATGGAAGCCGTAATAATGTCGTTGTCGATTCCGGCTCCCCAGGCCACCCGTTCCTCCCCATCCTTGGTGTAGCCCACTCCCACGTAGGCGCAAGCCCGAGACGTGGAGCCCCGCTCCAAGGCATGTTCCTCATAGGAAACGATGTTGAACTGCTCTCCCACACATTCCTTCAACGTGCTGGCCACCGCATCCAGACGGCCGTTTCCCTCCGCCTCGAAACGAGACACCCTTCCGCCGGCCTCCAGATCCACCGTGGCACGGATGCCTCCGTCCTTCTGCTGGAAATGCGCGTCCGCGACCTTGACCGGCAGCTCGATATTGATGTAATCCTCCTTGAAAATCTCGTAAATCTCCTGAGGAGAAAGCTCCTTGTGCTCGTGATCGGATACGTTCTTGACATCGTAGCCGAAATCCTCCCGCATTTTAGCCGGAAGCTGGAAGCCGTAATTCCGTTCCAGAAGGAAACCGATCCCCCCCTTGCCGGACTGGCTGTTGACCCGGATGATATCGCCGTCGTAATTCCGGCCGATATCCTTGGGATCGATGGGGAGATAAGGGACATTCCAATGCTGGCATTTTTTCTTTTCCCGCCATTTCATGCCCTTGGCGATGGCGTCCTGGTGCGATCCCGAAAACGCCGTAAACACCAGCTCGCCGCCATAGGGGTGACGAGGATGAACCTTCATATCGGTCATCGCCTCGTAAACCTCCTTTACCGCGCCGATGTCTGAAAAATCCAGGCCCGGCTCCACCCCTTGAGAATACATATTCAGTGCCAAGGTAACGATGTCCACGTTGCCGGTGCGCTCGCCGTTGCCGAACAGAGTGCCCTCCACCCGGTCCGCACCTGCCAAAATGGCCATTTCCGCTTCCGCGACTCCGCAGCCCCGGTCATTGTGAGGATGCACGGAAACCGTTACGCTGTCCCGATACTTCAAATGCTCCGACATGTATTCGATCTGGCTGGCGTACACGTGAGGCATGGAGAGCTGTACCGTGGAAGGCAGATTGATGATCACCTTCTTTTCCGGGGTGGGCTGCCACACATCCAGCACGGCGTTGCAGATTTCCAGCGCAAATTCGATCTCGGTCCCCGTAAAGCTCTCGGGAGAATACTCATAGCGGAAATTTCCCTTGGCCTTTTCTCCATACTGCGCAATCAGCTTGGCCCCGGTCACCGCGATCTCCACGATTTGATCCTGGGGCTTTTTGAACACCTGCTCCCGCTGAGCCACGGACGTGGAATTGTACAGGTGCACCACCGCATTTTTCGCCCCTTCCAACGCTTTAAAGGTCTTTTTGATGATGTGCTCCCTGGATTGAGTCAGCACCTGAACCGCCACGTCGTCAGGAATCAGATCCTGCTCGATCAGCGCTCGGCAAAACTCATATTCCGTTTCC
>CAUHLX010000080.1 GCA_959606705.1 uncultured Bacillota bacterium
CCTGACCGGCTCAATCGGGAATTCGTTGGGTTTGTTCAACGGGCGCAGAGAGAATTCCCAAATGTTCAGGTTCGATATGCCTTTGCGGACAGCGCGGAGCAGTACCTGATCAGTGGCCTGCGAAAAGCCTGTCGGACAGCGGGGCTCCCGATCAAGATCGGGGACAGCTGGAAGAATGCCATCACAGACCGTATTTACTGCGGGAACGCCTTATTCAACACCGACAGACTGATGATCTGCGAAGAATGTGAACTGCTTTCTGCGGGACTGCAGGCGGCTGTCTGGGACCCGAAGGCGTCGGAGAAGGGAAAAGACGTTCGGCTGGACGATTTCAGCAGTGATATCGACATTTTAGACGGCTGGGAGTATGGATGGGAGCCATTCATCCGGAAACTGCTGCCGGACTTTAAGGGGGCTAAAGAATGAACATAGAAACGGTGATCAACTATTTGAATCAGGAGCGTGGATACTCGCTCTCTGCGGACTACTATAGCCGGATCCAGATCTGGGAAGATTGGTGGCGCGGGTTTCACAAGCCGTTCCACGAATTTCATGAGCTGAACGGAAATGAGAGAAGAACCAGGGAGTTATACAGTCTTCGGATGGCGAAAAAGGTATGCGAGGACTGGGCGTCCATCCTGCTGAATGAGAAAACACAGGTGGTAATCGACGACAAGACAAGCAGCGAGTTTGTTCAGGGGACGGAAGAGAGGCCGGGCGGGGTCTTTCACGAAAATGATTTCTGGGTGAAGGGAAATGCGCTGATCGAGAAGGCTTTCTACTCCGGCGCCGGCGCGGTGATCCTTCGCATGAAAGGCATGAAGCTGAAAGGAGAGCAGCTGATTCGCGACCCTGATACAAAGATTCGGATGGAGTTCCTGCCGGCTGACTGCATTATTCCTCTCACCATTCGGGAAGGAAGGATCATTGAGGCAGCCTTTGCTTCCGAGGTATTGATGAAGGGTGAAAAGCAGGTATATCTGGAAACCCACACGTTGGATTCGGGCGGATATGCGGTCACGAACGAATATTTCAAGGAGCAGGACGCGGTTTTGACACCAAAGCCCCTCCCCGAAGGTATAGCGCCGGTATTTCGGACAGGTTCGGACATCCCGCTTTTCGTGATCATCAGCCCAAACATCGTGAATAACATTCGAGAGAACAACGGCCTGGGGATCTCCGTCTATGCTAACGCCATCGACAATCTGAAAGGCGTTGATCTGGCCTACAACAATTTCAACCGGGACTTCAAGCTTGGCGGGAAGAAGGTCTTCTACACGCAGGACATGATCCAGCATGACGAAAACGGGAAATCCATCGCTCCGGATGACATCGCTCAGCAGCTGTTCTTCAAGGTAGGGGATGAAAACCTGTCCAAGGATGGGAGCGACAAGGTGCAGGAATTCAACCCGACATTGCGGGTTCAGGACAACCGGGACGGGATTCAGGCGCAGCTTGACTATCTGTCTTTCAAATGCGGGCTGGGAACGAAGCACTACCAGTTCAACGCCGGATCGGTGGTGACAGCTACTCAGTATATGGGGGACAAGCAGGAGCTGATCCAGAATGCCAGCAAGCACTATATCGTCGTAGAGAAGGCAATTCAGGACCTTGTACGGGCAATTCTGTGGGCGGGGAAAGAACTATGCGGGGCGGCGGTTGATCCGGAAACCGGCATCAAAGTCCAGTTTGACGACAGCTACATCATAGACAAGGAATCGGAGCGCCTGAGGGATCAGCAGGAAGTCCGGGACGGTCTGATGCAGAAGTGGGAGTATCGGGTGAAATGGTACCATGAGACAGAGGCACAGGCAAAGAAGATGATTGGAGACAGCCTCAGCAACGATGAGTGGATGGGCTTTCAGAAAGGGGGTGAGCCGGATGGGGTGTAAAAAGCCGAAGAAGGGCGGAAGGAAAGGACGGTGATCGCCAGTGCTGAAACCGGAATACCTTGATCGCCTTCCGGATCGCCTCGTGGAACTGTATGTGCAGGTTGAAGCAGATATTCTGATGGACATGGCAAAGCGAATCTCCGCCTATGACATGTTCATTCCGGCTGCACTGCACCAGTATCGGAAGGTTGCAGAGCTGGGAGAGCTGCATGAAAGGATTATGGAGAGGCTTTCTGCGATCACCGGAATTGCGGAGCAGGAGCTGAACCGCTTGCTGAGCGAAGCGGGTCAGGAAGCGATTAGAAGCGACGATAAAGTCTACCAGCGCGCCGGCTACACTCCTACACCGTTCGATGCGTCACCGCAGTTGCGGGAAATACTCAGAGATGGGATTGAAGCGACCTCTGGTTTATTTCAAAATCTGACCAGCACGACTGCCAACACTGCATCAAAACAGTTCGAAGATGCTCTGGATCGGGCCTGGATGAAGGTGAGCAGCGGGGCTTTTGATTACAACACAGCCATCAAAATGGCGGTGAAAGAATTGTCTGCGGAAGGAATCCGAACGGTCAGATATCCGTCCGGGCACACAGATCACCTTGATGTGGCAGTACGCCGGGCAGTAATCACCGGGGCCAGTCAGACGGCCGCACGGCTGCAGTTGAAACGTCTGGATGAAATGGAGTGGGATTTGGTTGAGACCACAGCCCATGATGGGGCGCGTCCTACTCATGAAGTATGGCAGGGGAAACGATTTTCAAGAGGTGGAGAATATCGCGAAAAGTATCCTGACTTCAAGGAAAGCACAGGGTATGGCACAGGCCCTGGACTTTGCGGCTGGAACTGCCGTCACCATTTCTATCCGGTCGTAGAGGGCTCTGAACCTACATACAGCAAAGAACAGCTGGACGCGATGAAGGAAAAGCGGTATGAGTACAACGGCCATAAGATGACCGAGTATGAGGCGACACAGCAGCAGAGATACATAGAGCGTCAGATCAGGCGATGGAAACGGGAGTACTTGTCAATGAAAGCAGCAGGGCTTGACATGAAGGAGAGCGCGGCGAAGCTGTCCAAGTGGCGCAAGGTTCAAAATGACTTCCTGAACCAAACCGGGTTAAAACGACAGTACGCAAGAGAGGCCGTTGAAGGATTTGGACGATCTGAGGGGGAGAAGGCAACATGGAAAGCGAAAACGTATAGAAAAGTAGTGCAAGGAAGAGCAAATCCTATTGGAGATCCGGATTCTACAGTTGATATCGCACGAAAAGATGGTACAATTATGACAAGAAGATTTTATGGTGCTGAGGGAAAGGCGACTGTGGATATCGATACCAGTGATCATGGGAATCCAAAAGAGCATCCGTTCGGGGCACACGCGCATGAGTGGTACGTGGATGAAGACGGGAAGTTAAAGCGAGGAGAGGCGCGCGAATTGAATGACGTTGAAAGAAAAGATAACAAAGATATTCTAGAGGGAGGTGATGACCGTGAGTGACCATTACAATAGTGTAGATGAGTTTGCTGATGATTGTAAAGCCGGTATGGATATTGAGTTTAGCTACCGAGGAATTGACTATGGCATTCTCGGATGGAAAAATGGCGGTCCGTTGGCATATAGAAAGAAACCGTTTTTTGAGGAGCAATTTTCCGATGTGAACGAATTGCTTGACGGCTTTATTATTGATGGAAAACCACTCAGAACAGTTGTAACAGATATCACGTTGGCGTAATCATAAGTCACAGTTAACCAAAGAGACCTTTCGGGGTCTCTTTTGTTATACCCAAAATACCCGAGCCCCGGGACAAAACAGGGCACCGCAATACCGGGACTGGCCGGAGAAAAAGGACAGCGGAGAAAGGAGAAACACAAATGGCACTTGAATGGTTGAAGACGATCCTGGGGGACGCTTACACTGATGAAATTGAGAAGAAGGTATCAGAGGAAATCGGGAAGGGCTTTGTAGCCAAAGCGGATTTCAACGCGAAGAATGAGGCTCTGAAAGAATTGGAAGGTCAGATCAAGGAGAGAGATGAACAGCTGGCTTCCTTGAAAAAGGTGGATGCAGAAGGCTTGCAGAAAGAGATCGAACGTCTACAGAGCGAGAACAAGACTGCGACAGAGAACTATGTGAGCAAAATCAAACAGTTGGAACTGGACAGCGCTCTGGATTTGGCGCTCTTGACAGGGAAAGCTCGTGACCCGAAGGCGGTTAAGCCGTTTCTGGATTTGGGCACAGTCAAGCTGGAAGACGGCAAACTCTCCGGTCTGGAAGAACAATTAAAGAGCCTGAGAGAAGAAAAAGGATTCCTTTTCGATATTCAGGAAGAGAATAATAGTGGAGCAACAGTGGATAGCGGTTCGGAGCATGGAGGCGGTGGCGGAAGTATTGATTCCTTCATTGCCAGTGCCAGAAAGGCAGCAGGCCTGCCGGATGCAGAAACTAAAGAGTAAAGAAAGCGAGGAATGAGAAATGGCGAACAGTTTGGAGTATGCAAAGAAATTTCTGCCCTTGATCGACGATGTTTACAAGGCACAGTCGGTCACGGAGGGCATGGACGCGGCAACCCGGGCGGATTTTACGGGGACAAATGAGGTGAAGGTGCTGAAAGTTTCTACCACAGGCCTGGGGGATTATAGCCGGACGGACGGGTATCCCAAGGGAGACATCACGGCCGCCTGGGAGACCATGAAGCTGACCGAAGAGAGAGGCAAGGAGCTGTCCATTGACCGCATGGACGACGAGGAGACCTTGGGATTGGTGTTCGGAAAGGTGACAGGGACATTTATGCGGGATCATGTTGTTCCGGAGCTGGACGCCTACCGTTTTGCAAAGTACGCAGGGACTGCGGGAATCCTGACAACTACGGGAGCGGTGCTGACCAAAGAGACAATTTTGGCAGCAATCGATGACGCGGTGAAGCAGATGGATGCCAACGAGGTGCCTGCAGAAGGGCGCAGGCTGTATATCAACAGCGACCTGAAACCGATCCTGAACAACGCTCTCAATCGGCAGTGGGGAAGCGACAGTACCGTCAACACGGTGCTGGCCGGCTACAACAACATGCCGATCATCTACGTGCCAAGCTCCCGGTTCTACACGGGGATTACGCTGGCCGATGGATCTACAGAGTGGGGCTTCAAGAAAGCGACGGACGCGGTGGCGATCAACTTCATGATCATCTATCCGGAGGCGATTCTGCAGGTGAAGAAGTTTGCCCTCCCCAAGATCTTCGATCCGGACACCAACCAGGATAAGGACGCCTGGAAGTTCCAGTTCCGCCTCTATCATGACGCTTTTGTGTATGAAAACAAGGCAAAAGGGGTCTATCTGCATAAGGCGGCATAAAGGAGGCAGAAGATATGCTGATTCGGAAAGGAAACATCACCCGCGAGATCGACGAAAGAAGACTTGCAGAGTTTAACGAAAAAGGCTTTGAACGGATCAACACCGAAAAGAAAAAAAGCCTATACCAAATGAATGCGGAGGAGTTGGACACCTATGCGGAGGAGCTGGGAGCTCCTCCGGTAGACGGAATGAAGGTCGCTGAGAAAAGAGAAGCCATTCGCGAATTCCTGGAACGGCAGAAAGAATAGAAGGTGATCAGAAATGATCTACGCAGATTTTGACTTTTACGTCGGGCAATATCATGGTTCCATGCCTAGCGAGGCATTTCTACGTATGTCTCATCAGGCTAGTGCCTATTTGGATCAGATCACATTCGATCGGATTCAGGCTCGGTGGGAGGATGGCCCCTACGCGGAGAAGATCCGCATGGCCTGCTGCGCGGTGGCAGATGTCATATACCAGCAGGAGCAAGGTGGGGAAGTGGTATCACAGACTGTGGGACCTTGGACGAAGCAGTTCGCAGGATCGGGAAAGACTGTGGCACAAAAACAGTATGCGGCCGCTGGATTGTACCTTGGACGCACCGAGCTGATGCAAAGGTGGTGCTGACATGTTTCCGCACGTCGTAACTATTTATAACAAGTATAAGGACGGCACGATAGAAAAATGGAATCGCACCGTCCTTTCTAATGTGTTTTGGAACAGTTCAAAGGGTGCGGTGATGAGGAAGACCGGCACAGCATCGGCCGATGGCCTGCAGCTGATCATACCATTTTCCTCTGATGCTTCCCACGGATATCTCAAACCAAAGGAATTCGCGGATTCGCCGGATAAAACCGGGCATTGGACACTGGCCCCCAAGGACATTGTGATTCTCGGTGAGATCGACTACGAGGTGGTCAGGAGCTCTTCTGAGCTGACGGCCTTCGACGACGTGCTGACAATCACCAGCGTAGATACTAGAAATTTCGGAAGCGAGATGGACCATTGTGAGGTGAGCGGGAAATGAAGGTGATGATAAATCTTCAAGATGCGGAGACCATGCTGAAAAAGCGCGGACTGGAACCAAATGGCCGAGTGCAGCGTCTTTTCACACAGTCATGTGCCCGCGAAATGGACCCATATACACCTATGTCAGCGGGAAGCGGTGCGCATATGAAGAACATCAAGAGCATACAGCCGGATGCTGTCATCTATCCGGGGCCCTATGCCCAGTTTTTATACTACGGGAAAGTGATGGTCGGTATCCTGACAGGGAGCGCCTGGGCAAAACGTGGAGAAAAGAAGATCGTGACCAAAGAGGACCTGGTCTACCACGGAGCTCCACTTCGCGGAAAGAAGTGGGATGCTCGCATGTGGAAGGACAAGAAAAAGAAGATTATCTCAGAGGTGGCGCGAGCAGCAGGAGGTAAACCGGGATGAGTATTATCAAGTCTTTGCAGGATTATTTGACGGAGTACGTTGGAATGGAGCTGAGGCCGATTTCAGAAGTCCTGACGGATATGACTGAATCGGCTTCTTCCTATGCACTGGCCCCATCTGGAAATGGAAAAGTCACAGAAGACATTCTGGGAAACAGGACCTACGAAAACAACTATCAGTTCTTTGCAAAAGAAACGGCGGCCAATGAGGTGGATCGGCAGGATACCTATGATTTTTTGGAAGACTTTTGCGACTGGCTGGAAGCACAGAATGAAGAGGATCATCTACCGCAGCTGCCGGGACGATATCTGGCCGAGGAGCTGTCTGTGACCAACTTAATGCTGTTCGATATTGATGAAGACGGCACCGGAACCTATCAGGTGCAGCTGAAACTGGTATTCACAAAGAGAAAGGAAGGCGAAGTGTAAATGGCGGAAGCAGCAGTAAGTAAGATTAAAAGGAGCAAAATCACCACATTCCTGAATGTGGGAGTGGCGGATACGCCGAAGTATGCGCTGATCGGAAAAGGCGTGACAGAGCAGACAATCGGCTATAATCCGCAGACATCGGAAGAGACATATATTCACGAGGACAGCGGGACCACGGACGTAGAGAGCTACAAGGTCAACATTCCCACGCCCATGACCGCTGTAAAAGGCGATGAGGTGTTTGAATTCGTGGATGATATCCGGATGCATCGGAAAGTTTTGTCTGACGCGGTAACGGACTGCGTGATTGTATATCTCTACAAGGACGCTTCCAGCGGGAAATATCCGGCTGAGAAAAATCGGTGCAGCATTCAGATTGATGATTTCGGCGGAGCAGGCGGTGAATCCGCGAAGCTGAATTTTACACTGAACCTTCAAGGTGATCCGATCATCGGGACCTTCGATCCGGCAACCAAGACGTTCACAGAAGGAACTCCTGCGCCGGCGGGAAACTAATGACGGGGGTCCCGGTGATTCGGCTGGGGTCCCCAATTTAAGAGGTAAATGAAAAAGGAGGATGGACGAAATGAAGGTAATTGATGGAAGTGTAAAAATCCCCGTTGAGAGGGACGGAAAAGAAGTGGGAGCAATCTGCTTCAATCCGGATGATATCGACTTTGTAGAACGATTCTACGAGCTTCTGGGCTCATTCGAAGTCAAGGAGAAAGAGTTCGTGGAGCGTGAACGAAAATTAGAGGCCGAGGCAAAAGAAGATGAGCGTGGGATTCCCACCAATATGAAGGCTCACATTGAACTGGCCAAGGAGGTCTGTGCATTCGTTCGAGAGGAAATCGACAAACTGTTTGGAGATGGAACGAGCCAGACCGTGTTCGGAAATTACAACAGTCCGTATATGTTTGATCAGTTCTTCGATGAGGTTTCTCCATACATCAAGAAGTCCCGGGAGGATAAGGTTGCAAAGTATACCGGCAACCGCGATACTAAACGCGCGGCCGCCAAGGGCAAAAAGGTGATGAAATAGGATGAACATTTTGACTGACCGGTTTCCGGAAGCTGTGGAGATTGACGGAACAGTATATGATCTGGATACCGACTTCCGGACCGGCATCAAAATTATGCTGGCCTTCGAGGATCCGGAGCTGACAGCATACGAAAAAAGTGTCGTGATGCTGGAACTTCTGTACCCGGAAATTCCAAAGAATCTGCAGGCTGCGCACAATGCGGCCATTCGATTTCTGAACTGTGGAGAGGAGGCTGACGAAGCTTCTGGCGGAGAGAACTGCCCGCGGTTATACAGCTTTGAGCATGACGCAAAGTACATTTATTCCGCCATTCGGCAGAGCCACGGAATTGATCTGGAAAGTCTTGATTATATGCACTGGTGGAAGTTCTGCTATTTGTTCCTGGATCTGGGCAAGGACTGCTTCTTTAACCAGATGATTTCATATCGGAAGAAGATGTACGAAGGAAAGCTCACGCAGGAGGAAGCGGAATACTGCAACGCTATCCGGGACATCCTTGTGCTTCCGGAGCCATATGAACCGGAGCTGCAGGAAGCAGAGGACGAGTTTATGAGATTATTGAATGGTTAATGCATGCATTGAATGTTCTGACAATTAGTGATATGATGATAAAGAATTCTTATTGTATCGTAAGCGAAAGGACGTGTGTTATGAAGAAGGGAAAAAGAAGGATTGCATTAGCCTTAGCATTAATGTTGGCATTTGCCACAGGTGTTTACGCGAGTGGGGCAGTACAGAATATTACTGCACAGTTATGCCCGGATGTGAAAGTTTATTTAGATGGACAGTCACAAACATTCAAAGATGCAAACGGACAGATTGTTTATCCCATTATTTATAATGGCTCCACATATTTGCCGATAAGGGCAATTGGAGGATTAATGGATAAAAGTGTGGGATGGGATGGTGCGAAACGTGAGGTTTATTTGGGAGAAAAACCCGTAGCTCCAGATACTACACCCAGTTCCAGTGGCACAAATACAGATAGTGTTGCAAAGGATAATATTAAAGTGGATTCGTCTATTGCTAAGGATGGGAGCGTTGTTGCCATACTGACGAATAACAATTCGCAGTCTATTGCGAAGGTGGAAGTTAATATAACCTTTTACGATAGCGACGGAAAAATGATAGGCGTAGATAAAGAACCGTTTTACGCACTCAATTCAAAGGCAACGGTGGCATGTGCTTTAGAATGTAGGGATTCCAACTATAAACCCATAAAATTTAATAAGTATGAAATTGAGCTAAAAGTGGATAAAGGTGATAATAGCTATAAAGGATATTATGATAAAATTTCAATTCAAGATAGCATGTCCGGGGGAAAGGTCATTGCAAAATTCACCAATAATGCTTCGGAAGAAATTGATTCACTCGAGGCTGTGACCGTATTCTACGAAGGTGGAGAGCTGGTTGGAGCGTCGTACGAAGGAACAGCAATTGATGTAAAGAGTAATGAGACGATTTCAAAAGAGTTTACACCACCAACCGATGAGAATTATCATGGATATGAGTTTGATTCTTATAAGGTGTATGTCACGGAAGCGTATTCATATAATTGGTAAGCTGTTTTTTCGAAAAATCTCATCAATAATCAAATATATCCTCAAAAGCATTCTGTTACACATAGCAGG
>CAUHLX010000081.1 GCA_959606705.1 uncultured Bacillota bacterium
CTTGCGGTCGTTCATCGCAAAAGTATCTCTGCCGCCGATGAATATCTTGCCGGAGCTAGGCGTATCCAGCGCGCCGATCAGATTGAGAAGGGTACTTTTACCGGAGCCGGATTCTCCCACGATCGCCACGTATTCCCCTTTGGGAACGGAAAAGCTGACATTTTTCAAGGCCTGTACGGCAGCTTCCCCGCTGCCGTAGGTCTTGCAGATTTTGTTGACTTCCAATTGATTCATTTTATGTGAAACCCCTTTCTGTTTCGATGTTGGGAAGTATATCACGGGAATCCGACCGTAATATGACTCCCAGCCTACGATTTCGTAGGAATTAAAAAATTCATCGTGAAAGTAGTGCCAACATTTAATTCACTGTCAACCTCAATCGTTCCGTTATGCGCTTCCACAATCGCTTTCGCCAGTGGCAGGCCAAGACCGATCCCCTGTGTGTCTTTGGAAAAGCGGCTGCGGTAAAACCGTTTGAAGATATGATACGAATCCTCCGGATGGATGCCGCTTCCGTTATCCCGGATCGTGATTTGAATCACGGAAGCAAAAGCGTTCCAGCGGATTCGGATAAAATCCCCTTTTTTCGTGTGGTCGAGAGCATTTTTCACAAGATTGCCCACTGCTTCCACGAGCCAGCTGCGGTCACAGACCAAAGAGATCTCTTCCTGACCTGACAAAATGATTTCTTTTCCCTCCTGTTGGGCGCGGAACAGAAAACGCTCTTTCACCTCTTCCATCAGTTGGGAGACATTTTCCGCCGATTTTTCCAACACGATCATACCCGCGTCCAGCTTGGTGATTTTCAAAAGGTTCCGCACTAAAATATCGATCCGGTCAAGCTCCTGCTCGGACAGATTGGCGAAATTTTGAATTGTAGGAAGCGCTTCCGCCTCCTCCTGTATGATACCAGTGTAAATATTAAGAGCGGCCAGCGGTGTTTTTAACTGATGTGAAATATCGGAGATGGTATTTTTTAAGAATTTCTTGGCATTTTTCTCCTGCTCCACATGGGCGTTTAGGATCGCGGCCAAAGAATTTACTTCGTGAAACAGCCTGTTTAACTCGCCTTCGTCGCCGCATTCGATCAGGACCTCCTGGCTGCCGGAGCGGTATCCCGTAATCTGCGAGACGGCGTCTTCCATGATTTTATGCTGTTTCCGGAAATATCGGTAACAGAGGAGCAATATTGCGGCGCTCATACACAAGGAACCGATCAGGATAAATCCGGCCGCGCCTTTCCCCTTCAAGCCGATCAAAAACGCTGAAATCAGCGTAAATACCAAAATGCAAAGCAGGCTACCGCCAAAGAGGGACTTGATTTTTGGGTCTGCGAATATTCTCATCATACGCCTCAATCCGTCGTATTCCACTTATAGCCCATACGGCGAACCGTGACGATACGTTTGGGGCTTTCCGGGTGATCTTCAATCTTGGTGCGCAGTCTGCGGATATAAACCGTAAGGGAATTGTGGTCGATATAGCTTTCGCTGCAATCCCAAAGCTTGCTTAAAATCTGCTGCGGGGAAAGCAGCACGTCGGGATTTTTCATGAACAGGCACAGCAGTTTATACTCACTTGCCGTCAAGTCCAGCCGTTTTCCTCTTTTATATACTTCTCCGCTCAGCAGCTTCACTTCGATCTCATGGGAATTCAGCTCCGTCATCGCCGTATTGAAATTTTCGCTTCTGCGGAGCAGAGCGTTGATCCTTGACAGGAATACCGCCAGCTTAAAAGGCTTTGTGACATAATCGTCGCCTCCCAGGTCCAGCCCCATGATGATGTCGGTTTCTTCATCCGCCGCGGTGAGAAACATAATTGGCGTTTTGGAGGTCCGCCGTATCGTTTGACACAGATCAAAACCGGAACCGTCGGGAAGTGCTGCGTCTAAAATCGCCAAGTCGTATTTCCCATCCGCCCAAAGAGTCTCGGCCTCCTTCATCGTTCTGGCAATCTCTAATTCAAATCCCTGCTTTTTCAACGCGAAGGAAAGTCCGTTAATTAGACTGCAATCATCTTCAAGAAGGAAAAGTCTGCTCATGCTCCTGTTCCTTTCTCCGTTTCCGTCTCCGTCTCGTTTGACCGCATCGGCGGGCGCAGAGCGGTTCGCAGCTCTTGATACAGGCGAGGGACGTCGATGGGCTTGGATATGAAGCCTGTCATCCCGGCCTTTAAGGCGGCTTCCTCGTCCTCTTTAAACGCGTTTGCCGTCATGGCGATGATCGGAATCTCGCCGGCGTCTTGACGGGGGAGGGCACGGATGGCCCGCGTGGCTTCCAGGCCGTTCATTTCCGGCATCAGCAGGTCCATGAGAATGACTTGAAAGGTGCCGGGAGAACTGCTTTCGAACTGCGCCAGCGCCTTCCTGCCGTTTTCCGCCCGAAGGACGGAGGCGCCCTGGCGCCGCAGCAGTTCAATGGCGATTTCGGCGTTCAGATCGTTGTCTTCGGCAACCAGAATCTTGACGTTTTCAAGGATTTTTTCCGGAGCTTCCGCAAGCTCCGGAGCAGAGTCGTTTCTTTCGTTTGTCTGGTATTTTGGCAAAGAAATGGTAAAGTAGAATTCACTCCCTGTTCCCGGCTGACTCTTCAGCTTCAATTCACCGCCCATGAGCCGCACGATATGGCTGCTGATGGCCAGACCCAATCCGGTTCCCTGACTCTTGGCAAAATTGGTCCCCACCTGTTCGAAGCTGTCGAAGATGCGCTGCTGATCTTCCGGGGCAATCCCTACGCCGTTGTCGATGACGCGGAAGGTGAGAGTCGCGTCTTCGGCTGACGAATCGTCCTCGGTGGTACGAACCACGACGGTTCCTCCATCCTCCGTAAATTTGAAGGCGTTGGACAGCAGGTTGAGGAGGACCTGCCGCAGGTGGATCGCATCGCCCAACAGCATGTCGGCGTTGAGATTCTCTTCCATTTTAAGGGTGATGTGTCTGGTTTCGGACTCGATTTCCATCATGCGCTCGATCTCGCGTAATATGGCCCGAAGGGAAAAGGGCTCCCGCACGGTTTCCATTTTTCCGCTTTCGATTCGGCTCATATCTAAAATATCGCTGATCAGGTTGAGCAAATATCGGGATGAGGCTTTGATCTTCGATAGATTGTCTTTTGCTTTGACCGGCAGGCCGTCGATGGTTTCCGTTAAATTGGCCAATCCGACGATGGCGTTCATGGGAGTCCGGATTTCATGGCTCATTCGGGACAGGAACACGCTCTTGGCCCGACTGTCGGCTTCCGCTTTCTCCAGCTCGCTGCGCATGACGGCGGCGTGCAGCCGGGATCTGGACACCAGGATGACCACCACCAGGGCCAGTCCCAGAAACGCGGTGATCACCAGGATCGCCAGCTGTGGGTTGGCATACACGATGCTGGAAAGGGTCATGTGTGATTCGCCGATGGAAATGATATTCCGGCCATTGATGGCCGCTTTCTGTTCGTCGGAAAGATTGTTGATCGCCTTGTTGAGTATGGTCAGAAGCTCCGGATCGGCGGGACTGGTCATGGCGAAGCTGATGTTGAAGCTGTCGTTGATCAGATTGACCTGCACCACATTCGTGAGATTTTCCTGTTGGATAATATACTCCAAGTGGGAGGAAATGCCGTAGAAATAATCCACCTTTCCCCGATTTACATCCATCAGGGCATCGGCGGTATCGGAATAGGAGTGGATTTTTTCCGCCACCAGGTCCGCGGGCGTTTTAAGGCCTTCCAGAATGGAGCCGGTAAGTCCCTCCGCGGGGTAGCTGGACTTTTTATTGCGCACCAGGATGGCGTCCAATTCCACATAAGAAGAGGATAAGGCCAGGCCTTGTTCGGAAGCATCTTCGCCGGTCCCTACGAAAAATCCCAGAAGATCGGCTTTCCCCCGCAGCACTTTTTCCAGGGCATCCGCGTAGCTGTCGCACAGAAGGTACGAAAACTCCAAACCGGAATAATCGGCCACCTCTTTTAGAATATCGGGAATCAGTCCGTCGTGATTGTCGCCGTTATCCATGCAGTACAGGGGGTGCCAGTCGGAAGGCACGGCTACGGTCAAGGACTTCTTTTTCTCGATATAAGCCAGCTCCTTCTCGTTGAGATCCGAATATCGATTGATGGTCGTAGGGAAATTGGCCTCGTACGATTTCTCGGCGAAGTTCGGATCAGCGTCATAGATGCGTTCCAGCGCCATATTCAGCTCGTCCAGAAGCTCCTGATTGCCCGGTTGAGTCACGATGTAATGGGGCTGTGATTGGAAGGCGACCGCCACCGAAAAGTTGTCTTCGATATCGGAGCTGTTGCTCAGCAGCAGATCCACCTCGCCGTTTTCCAAAAACTGATTCAGATTTCCATCCACGTTGAGCTGCTCGTAATTATAATATTTCAGATTGCAGTCCAAATCGTTAATCGCCAGATATTCCTTGAGGCGCCGGATGTTTTCCCGGTTGTTTTCATACACCCCGATGGTCTTGCCCTTCAGGGTATTGAGATCGTAGCTTTTGACACTGTGATCGTTTCTGCGTGCCAGGAGGATCAATCTGCTGTAGCCGCAGCTGTAGTCCGGGTAGCCGAAATACTCCTCAAACTCCTCCGCGTAGTAGGTGCCGCCGACCAAGTCGAACTCACCGGCGAAGAATTTGTCCATGAGAGAATCGCTGTTGGTGTCCACATATTCGTATTTCCAGCCGGTATACTTGGCGATCTCATTGAGAAAGTCTACGACAATGCCGCTGTGGTGTCCGTCGGCATCGGTCATGGAGAAGCCGTTCGCCTGAGGAAAGGCCACTCGAAGCACCGTTTGCTCCTTTGCGGTCCGCTTCTCCGCCGGCGGCTCCCCCTCGAGGGAATCCGCGGCCGCGGCCATGGGAACCAGCAGTGTCAAAACCAGCAGCATCGCGATCAGTATTGCGGTATACTTTCGTAAGCCGCCAACGAAAACCTGTTTCATAGAGCCCCTTTTCCTTTTTTCTTATCCCTTAAATTATTGAAATGATTCCTGACATCCTTGTTTTTCGTCATACACATTCATTTTACTATAACGAAGTGAATTCGTCCATCCGATCCCTCGTTCCACGGGTGTTTTTTCCGTGTTTGTGAGTTACCAAGATATTTGACAAAGACGGGATACGTCGGGAGGGTGCGGGAAAACGTGGGGAATCGTTGAAACTTCAACGAGATTCGACGGGCCTGTGCGAGATACATTGACAAAAGTTTTGATTATGAGTTGTCGTGAAAATGTGACGGCTCTTTTTTTGTGAAAAATGAGGAGAACTAAGTAATTGCAGTGATTTCAGAGATTTTAGCGGCAGATAAATGGAAGCAACTGTAAGCGTGGCGGCGAACGCGTTCGCACGCGTGCGAACGGGCAAGAATGCAGATTTTTCGGAAGGTTGATAAACATTGAAATTTAAAGGCGGAACGCATGCGAACGGACGAGAACGCGACACTTTTAAGGCATCAAAAATCGGAGAAAAATGGGCAAAAAGCAAATCAACAAATTAAACAAAATGATTATACGTGTTAAATTGGCTAAATTTCAATGGGTACAAATTTCAAGAGCAAAAAATACTTTAGCGGAGCAAATCAACATAGTTTTTGATTATTTATGAAATAATGACAAATTATCTGGGATATAAATACTCCAATAATTACCAAAAAAATTAGGCGGTTTCAGTCCTTGATACCGTGGTCTTTTTTCCAGCGCTTGAGGTTGATAACGGAAAAGCCTGATGTTCATTCACATAGTTTGCATATCTGATGATTTCCTCTTGGCCATTTGTGCTTAATTTTCTAAATACGGATAGAAGGATTAGCTCATTTTGAGTATAACGATCCTCAGTACTAATATCTTGCTCCAATAGAAAATATTCTATCGGCATATTCAGGTATAACGCAACTTTATATAGTTTATCAGCATTCGGGATACTTTGATTCCATTTACTTATTGAACCATTACTTAAGTCACATTCTTTTTCAAGGGTTGAAATTGCAATATCTTTCGCTTGGGCTATTTTTTTAATTTGATCAAAAATACGCATATTGTGATCCTTTCTGGCTTAGAATCATTTCTAAATATAGCATTGACTTTTAGAATATATTCTATTAAACTGTATATTGTGATGGATTACTTCTAAACCTTTTAGAAAAAGAATACCACAATCGGGGAGCCCCTACAATGGTGAACCAAAAACTTCCTATATTAACCAGCGCCGCCGATCCTGGCGCACGTGAAAGATGGGCAGAGCCCGGAGAGGGGTCACATAATGGATAGTAAAAAGATCAGCCTGAATCGTCATCAAAAAAAGACCGCGACGAAGGCGGTCAATTCGTTGATCAAGAAGTGTTTAATAATGGCTTTAAATCATTTCTTTCAGAATTACAGTTGGTGGACAATTGCGATGGGCAGATGCCTGAAGGATTAATTCTCGAGTTTTTCGAAAAAGTTGAAATAAAACAGTGAGCATAAGTGTCGATGGCCTTGTGATCCGGGACGATGCGGATTGTTTTAAAATCGTCCATCGCCACTCCGGCCAGGTGCGTCGACGAACGTTTGAAAGGAGGAATGATAAATGAAATGGACATGGGGATTTGTAAGCGGTTTGGCAACTGGCGTATTCGGGATGATCATCGGTATGGTCATCATGATGTAGGAAGGGGTGAGAATGTGAGAAAAAGACAGATGACAATGTTTGGCCGCCGTGTGAAAAAGCGTCTGATTGATCTGAACATGTCGCAGACAGAGTTGGCTGAACAGCTTGGGATCGCGCCGCAGTATCTGTGGAGGATTATGGTAGGGGATCGCCCCGGCGATGAGTACTGCGAGCGGATCAAGACGATCTTGGAGATCGAAGATGGAAAGAGTGCTTAGGGGAATGGAAAGACAGAAAGAAAGGGAGCCTCGCGACGAAACGAAACACTCCCAATCAAAACAGATGGGTAATCCATCGCTGTCAGTATACCATACCCTCCAAGGATTGGAAAGAGGTTGAGGCCATGACAGAAAAATATGTGCAATTAGAAGTAGCAGCAGAACTTGAAGGTGTTACCTATCATTGTCTATGGGGGCGAGTTAAACGAAACCCAGAGGAGTATCGAATCAAAGCGGAACCACAGTTGGACGGCGGCCGAGATCGTGTGTTGGTGGCAGTATCATCATTGAGCTGGAAGGCGCGCCGTACCTATCGGAAGACGCAAGGAATCGAAGGAGGGGAAATCGTGGCAAAGGAAAGAACCGATGTGGATCAGCGTCCATGGTATGTTGAGAAGGACCTGGTCTGGTACATGGAAAACTATGCGGCCCAATACGAAAAAGCCCAGAAACTGGCTGAGGATGTGCGTGTATTCCTAACCTATGACGAGGCGGAGCGCACCAGCTTTGCAGCGGAATACGCTCAGGAGATGGGGACAAGCCAGCGTAGCCTTTACCGTTACGCTGAAAAGTATTTGGAAGCACAGGCGTGGGCGATCCGTCTGGCGATGGAGGAGGGCAAGAGCTATGACCACCTCAAAGTACTGGCTCTCTGCCGCAAGCCCAAAGAGAGCAATACCTTTCCGTCAATCGGCGAGGAGCAGAAGGCATTGATCGAGAACATCTGGTTCGATCGGGATTTTGCCAGAAATCTTGGTACCGTCGAAATGCTCTATGGTGAGTTTGCCCGTCGCTGTGAGGAGGCTGGGCAGGAGTATCCGTCTTATCAGACGGTGACCAGATATGTTCGATACCTGATGGACACCAGACGTATGAAGAATGCCCATCAACTGGCGGAGCGTGGTGAACGAGAATATAAAAGGACAGTACAGCTAAAAGGTCTAAGAGATACCAGCGCCGTGCCGGTGATGGGAATAATCCAAGGAGACAGCCACACCTTTGATGTTTGGGTGAAATACATCGATCCTGTGAACGGTAAGGTGAGCGCGATCCGTCCCACCATGGTGGCTTGGATCGACACCCGCAGTCGTGTGGTGATGGGGTGTGTGATGGCCAAGACCATTAATAGCCAGGTGATAAAACAGAGCATGATCAAGCTAGTGTATGAGTATGGAGTCCCGAAGTGTATTCTGATCGATAACGGCAAGGACTACACCGCTCAGGAGATGACAGGGCGGAGCCGGAAGATTCGCGGCGGTTATCTCCGTCTAGGTCAGGATGAACAAGGGTTTTACAGAAGCCTGGGGATTGAAGATGATTACAGGGCACTGCCCTATCAGCCATGGGGCAAGGGGCAGGTAGAACGGTTTTTCGGGACGGTCTGCCAACAGTTTTCCAAGTGGTTCGCATCTTATACAGGAACCCTGACCGGATCGAAGACGGCTGGCAAGGTACGCAAGGATATCAAGAAGCTGCTAGAGCAGGACAAGCTTCTGACCTTGGAGCAGTTTTATGAGATGTTTGAGATGTGGTTAGAGAACAAATACCATCAGAAGGAGCACCGCGGGCTGAAGCAGATTGGCGAGAAGTGGACCAAGCCGATGGAACTGTTCCGCAATGCGGAGGAGCGGATCGAGATTCCTGCCCCACCAAAAGAGCTGGCGGCAGTTTATCTGATGAAACCGGGTTGGGCGCTGGTACGACAGACCGGGATCCACAAGTTCGGTCAGGTATATATGAATTATGCGCTGGCAGCGTACAAAGACGAGAAGGTGCGGATTCGCTGGAACCCGGACGACGTGAGCAGGCTGTTTGTCTATGACAAGGATGGCCGACAGATCTGTGAGGCCGAATGTCAGAAGTTGCTTCAGTTCCAGGGATTGATCTCAGAGAAGCAGCTGGTGGAGCACCTTCGGAACCAGAACCGTCAGCTGGCGGATGACCGGCGACGTCTGGAAGAAATGCGTACGCCCTACGAATTGCGGGCGCATGAAGGCGATCCGCAGATTGCGGGGAAGATGGATCTAATGCTGGAGAACGATGTAAAAAGGATTCTAGAGGATTTGGAAGAACAAGATATATTCAAAGAAAAACAGATCAGCAGTGACTATTTTTCAAAGCGTGCAAAGGATAAGCTGAAAGAACTGGGAAGTTTAGGTTAGGGGGAGAGCGGAATGATAGCGGTAAAAGATGATGAGTATAAGATTGTTAGGCCACTTAAAGAGAGAATCAATAAGTGCCGTCAGGTAGATGGGATCAGTATCAACGATCTAGCAAAATTCTGTGAGGTGTCACGCCCGTTGCTTAGCAAGATTCTGAACGAAAGGTTGGAGCCAAGCCAGGCTGTATTATCAAAGCTTGAGGAGTATGCAGAAAGAGTGGAAGCGGAAAATCCGGATATCTATAAAACTCCAAAGAATCGATACAGCAACCAGAAGTTCTTTGAAAGTAGGGATGCGATGAATGTCATTGGACTTTGCTCCTCTTGCCAAGAGAATGCCGCATTAGGCTTAGTAATTGGTGAATCTGGATTTGGGAAGTCACATGCGTTGCGACAGTACGCGACATTACCCAGGGTCACATATATTGAATGTGATTCAGTTATGGGGATTAGAGACTTCCTAACAGCGATAGAAGAGGCATTAGCCTTGCCGCTGGGTGAGGGATTCTATTGGAGCACATGGGGCCGTTTAAAGAATATAAAAAGGTTCTATCAGGTGAATCCCGGAGGGCTGCTGATCTTGGATGAAGCGGACAAGCTGATCAGTTCAAATTCGTCTAAGAAGATGGAGATGCTACGTTCATTGTTTGATCAATCTGATGTAGGAGTCATTGTGGCTGGAGAGCAGAATTTAAAGCCAATACTTGAAAACTATTTAAAGAGA
>CAUHLX010000082.1 GCA_959606705.1 uncultured Bacillota bacterium
CTCAAATTGCGGAGGCTCTGGATTTGATGGTGCATTTGGGGAAGATGCCCGATCACAGCCGGAAGGTGCTGGAGATTACGGAAGTTCTGGGAATCGAGAACGGTGAAATTCGTTTAAATCCACTGTTTTCATATGAGAATGAAAGAGGATTGGTCCCGACGGGAAATTGTCTGCAAAATCAGGAAAAGCTGCGGCGAAAAGGGATGAACCGATGAAGAGTTCGAAAAAAAGTGCTGTTCCGGAGGATTACGTCCAGTATCGATGGCAAGCCGGCGAACAGCTGCGTTATCATGCGGCAGCGGGAATTTTGCTGGCAATAGCAGGATATCTGTTTTACCACAGTATTTTTTTAAGCCTTGCACTTACTTTATTTTCCGTACCGATAAAAAAATACTATATGAAAGAACTGGCAGCTCGCCGAAAGGCGGAGTTGACGGATCAGTTTCGAGATGTTCTGGATTCCTTGTCATCCTCCGTGGCGGCGGGCAGACAGCTGACGGCGGCGCTCTTGGAAGCGGAAGAAAATCTGAGCTTGATTTATGCCCCCAATACGCCCATGATGCTGGAACTGGCTCAGATGGGACGAAGGATTCGAGAAAGCAGAGAAAATGAGGGAGCGATCTTAATGGATTTTGCCCGGAGGTGTCACGTAGAGGATATCCGGGTATTCGTGGAGGTTTGTGGTATCTGCCGGACCAGTGGAGGCGATCTTCAGCGAGTGGTCTGCGGCGCGTCGGAGCTTCTTCGGGATAAGCTGGCGATTCGCAGGGAAATTCGCATGCTGACGGCACAGAGACTGCTGGAAGCTAAGCTGCTGACTGCCATCCCATTTGCGGTGATTGTATTTTTGGAATTTGCTTCGCCGGATTATCTGGTGCCGATGTATACGACAGGAATGGGCAGAGGACTGATGACACTGTCTCTGTTGGGGATCGGAGCAGCCTATTCTTTGAGTGTGAAGCTGATTCACATCGATGTGTGAGGAGAAAGGATATGAGAGAATGGAGAAAAAAATTAATCGGTGGCTTTCGAGAATGGTGCTGTGGCAGCACCGGGCAAATGGAGGAATTGTACGGCTCCGCCTGTGTAAAACTGCAAAGGGAAGAGCGGATCGGAGCCATACGAAGAAAGACACGGTCGGCGTATTTGATTTTGCTTGTGGCCGGAATTTTACTTTTGAGCACACTCCTGGCTCAAACGATGATCCGGCACGTGCCCCTCCGCAGTGTGGAACGGCCCGAACAGGGGCAGCCGGAACGAAGGCTGCCGGTAAAAGCGATTCTGCAGCGAGGCGGAGTGAAACGGTCCGGGAGTATTGAACTGCTCGTAGGACCTGCCTCCATCTCAGAACAAGAGAAGCATCAAATACTGGACGCTTTTGCGGCTGAGCTGCCAAAGAAAATTTTAGGAGAAAACCCGGATCTTCAGCACATTGCCCACGATCTGATATTAGATCAAGTAGATGAAGAAACCGGTATCACGCTGAACTGGGAAGCGGATCGACCTGAGTTAGTGGATGGGACCGGTGCCGTGTCTTGCCTATCCCCGGAGCTGCCGCAAAAGGTGGTTCTTCAGGCTCATTTGGAGTTGAGTGGAGTGAGCTGCGAGCAAAGAATTCCGCTTCGGCTGGTAACTCCCGGAGAAAAGGAAAAAGGAACGGTGGAAATCGCCATGGGGAGAACGCTGGAACGAGCCGTGCTGGAGTTGTCGGCTTCTTCGGAAGGGCAGCAGGTGCGGCTGCCGGAAATGCTGCCCGGTGGGGTACGCGTTCTCTGGAGACGCCGCAGTTCCATTCCGTTTTCTTCCTTATTCCTTTTGCTGATATTGGGATTTTTTCTGGTATGGCGATCCCGATTTCAATTGGTTCGCAGCGATATCCGCAAGGAACGGGAGGAAATGGCGCGGGAGTTTCCGGATTTTCTCAATCGGCTGGTGCTGCTGCTCTCCGCCGGAATGGTGACCCAGGCGGCATTGGAACGGATCAGCGAGGATTACAGAAGCCAACGAGGCGGGAAAATAAAACCGCTTTACGAAGCTATTTTACTCATGGAGGACAGCATCCTCCAAACCAACGCGCCGCTTTCACAAGAACTGATCAAGCTAGCCAAGCAGAGCGGTCTGCGGGAGCTGGCACGGTTTTCTTCGATTGTGAGCGACAATCTCAATAAAGGAAGCGGATTAACCGATAAGCTGGCTGCGGAAAGCGAATTACTGTGGATGAACCGAAAGAAAAAGGCCCAAGAGCAGGGGCGACTGGCGGAAACGAAGCTTACACTTCCGTTGATGATCCTGCTGGTGATCTTGATCGTGCTCACCACGGCGCCGGCTTTGATGGACATCGGCGGATCGTAAGGAACAAACCAAAAGGAAAGGCGGAACGATGATGAGAGAACGGATGCGAAAGCTGGGAAACAACTATGTGGGCAGAATTCGAAGGCTGAGAAGCAGAAAGGGGATGGAGATGGTCCAGGTAGCGATCCTAGTGGCAATTGCCATTGGACTGGGACTGATTTTTCGTACTCAGATTACTAAATTTGTAAATGGAACCTTTCAAAATCTCATGAACAGCGGATTTTAAGATGAAGACTTTTCATGGAACAAAGCGGCTTTCCGGATGGAAGAGCCGTGAAGGGACGGTGATGGTGGAAGCGGCAATGGTTTACCCGCTGGTCATCCTGCTAATTTTGCTGATGGTGTATTTATCCCTTGAATTTTACTTGCAAGCTTGCTTTACCGGGGAGGTCCATCAACGATTAAAGGCGCAGTCCGCGGAATCTACGGGGACCATCATAACCAGCTCCGGAGAACCGAGAAGAAATCGGGAAACCATCAAAAACGGCGATATGGCAGAAGAGATTCGAAGGGAAGGAGTCGGAGCAGCTTCTTCTCTGCACATCGTGCAAAAGCAGAAAACCGGAGGAATTTGGCTGTTGAAACAGAAGGCGGAGTTTTGCAGAGAGAGCAGCGTGGGACTACAGGATGAAGCAAGACTTCTATGGGATACCCGTCTGGTGATGGACGGGATAAGAGCGCTGAGGGAGAAGGGGAATGCGAAGAAGGCGGGGGAAGCATAGGAGCGGACGTCGACGCGGTTCACTAGCCGTTACTCTGACTTTGTTTTTCGTCAGCCTGATTCTTCTGCTGGGGACGCTGACGGAAGCGGCTTCCGGTGTTTGTGGGGGAAGCTTGGCAGACGGAGTGCTGAGAATTGCCGGGCGTTCGGTCCTTTCGGAATACGATCGAAATCTTTGGGAGCGCTACGGCTTACTAGGGGTACGGCTTACGGGAGTGGAGATGAAAGAGCGGCTTCATTATTACCTGGAGGAAAATCTGATGAAAAGCCGTGGGATCCTCCATCTGCAACCGGAAAAGATTGAGGCGGATCCGGGCAGCCTTCTTCTCACTTGTCCGGATGTGCTGGAGACAGAGATCCTGGAGTATATGAAAGGGCGGATTCTTCCGGAAAAGGCTTCGGAGACGGCGGGAGAAACGAAAGCCTTGAAACAAGGGGTGACGGCAGGAGTGTCCGGTAAATCTGACGCGGATTTTATCCAAGAGGCAAGGCCGGTGATGACCGCTACCCGGGAAATTGAAGAGAAAGCGGCGCAATTGAAGGAACGGTGGGAAGCTTCGGAAAAGACGGAAGAAGACCGAAAGGTAATCCAAACAGAGTTAGAAGGATTGAAGGTACGAGCGGATCGCACGTTAGAGCAATGTGAACTGCTGCATCAACAAAGAGCGGGCGAGGTCTCGGATGAAATAAGCTCAGCCGGAGCAGCCGCGGTTCTTGGTGTGGAGCGGATAAAAAAACGATTGGAAGATGTGAATTGGGAGAAGGAACCGGATCAGTTGTTTTCGCAATTTTCCGAAGGGGAGAAAGAGGAAGGAGAGACGAATGAAAAAAGCGGTCACTCATTTTCGGATCTTTCCACAGAACAGGAAATCACTGACGAAGGAGGGACGTCGGAGGCAGTCCTGAGAAACAGGACGGTGATGGAAGGACTGCCTTCCGTGAAAATGGAAGTTTCCTCAGGCGTTTTGCGTGGACTGGACGTACCCCGGACGTCCGAAAGCGAAAACTTGTTATCGATGGTCCGTAATAATTATTATGTTAATCAATACGTCCGCGCCATGTTTCGGGATCGATTGGATGGGACAAATCAAGAACGATCTACCTTTTTTCAGAATGAGATCGAATATCTTTTATGTGGAGGTTACTCCGACCGGCAGAACGGAAAGAAGACCTCCGCGTATCTATTCACCTTTCGGACGGGGTTGAATCTGATCACCATATACGCGGACCCGTCTATGAGGGAAGAATTAACCACTCTGGCGCTTTCTATGGCACCCGGGCCGACCGCGGTCCTGGCGCAGGCAATTTTAGCCGGGGTTTGGGCCGCAGCTGAGGGAGTCAACGATGTGAGACTGCTTCTCAACGGAGAAACCGTCCCTCTTTGGAAAACGAAAGAAAATTGGGCGCTGCCGTTGGAGTGTGTTTTTGAAGTGGCGGGAGGTACACCCGTTCGTCCCACAAAGGTGGAGGGAAGCGTTTATAAGGATTATCTGACTCTGTTTTTGAACTTATTGGAACAGGAAACAAAGCTGGTGAGAATAATGGATCTGATTCAGCTGAATTTAAAGGGAGGCTGCGATTCCTCCTTTGAAATGAGTGACTGCGCAGGCGGATTTCACAGCAGCGTACTCTTCCGAAAAGCAAGCGGGTTTCCAGCGATATTGCCAAAAGGATTTCGAGAGAAAACGATAGAACAGACGCACCTTTACTAAGACGGAGAAAGGGAACGGGAGCATGAGGAAAAGGAAACAGGGTTCCGTAATGGTAGAAGCGGCGATCTTTATCCCGATTTTCCTGGCCGCGGTATTGACCTTGGTGTATCTGAGCCGTGTATTGGCGATTCAGGAGACTGCGGTCCACGTTCTGTGTGATGAAGCGAGAAGCCTTTCATCCGTTGGGGGGATGCTCTATGAGACGGAACGGTTCGGAAACGGGAAAAGCAAGCTGTCGGAGGGCTTGGAGGGTGGAGGCCTACCGGTGTCCCAATGGTCCTTTTCAGCAGGCTGTTCCCGCAGGATGAAGGAGGAGTGGGGAGCCTCGGCAGCGTCCTCAGGGATCTCTGAGTTTCGGAATGAGAGATCCGAACGGGGAATCACGGACCTGATTCACGTCCGGATGGATTACCGTCTTCATATCCCCATTCCTCTTACTCCGGTCAAAGGAATCAAGTGTGAGGAATCGTTGACCTTCCGGCCCTTTATCGGAGTGGATGGAAAAGCAGAAAAAATGGGATTTGGCGCCATGGAACGAGAAGAGGATTCGACGATGGTCTGGGTGTTTCCTCGTGCCGGTGAGCGCTATCATCTTAAGACCTGCAGCGTGGTTTCCGTAGATCCTGAGGAGCGAATCTTAAGTGCGGCAATCCGAAAACGATATGCCCCTTGTTCCTTGTGTGAGCCTCAGTCTCTGCTGAATGGAAGTGCGGTTTACTGCTTCTCTCACAGCGGCCAGGTTTATCATCGTGCCAGCTGTGCTGTCGTGTCTCGCTATGTGACCGAAATGGAACGGACCGAGGCGGAACGGGAGGGGTATACCCCTTGCCTCAAATGCGGTGGAGGGGTGAGAAATCGAACGATGAGACATTGAAAGGGTGAACAGGGTGAAGTATAATAAGCGTAAAGATACATATCCTACAAAAAAAGTGGGAAAAGAAGAGGGTGAGGAGCTTCTCCTTACTTCGGATCTGGCTTTTAAAGCGGTATTTGGGAGGGATCGAAGCGACTGTAAGCGAGTGCTGAGTGGCCTGCTGAATGCGATTTTAGGCTCGAAAGAAGACCAAATCAAGACCTTGACATTTATCAATCCGTTCAATCCGCAGGATTATACGGAGGGTAAATTGTCCTGCATGGATATCAAGCTGGTAACGGAAGGGGGAACGAGGATCAGCGTGGAGATGCAGGTTGTGGTAGAAACGGTATTTATAAACAGAAGCCTCTATTATGAAGCCCAGTTAGTTACGGAGGAACTGAACGAAGGAGACGATTACGGTTTGATGGACCGCAGTATTTTTATCGGAATATTGGCGGACAATCTGTTTGAGGGGCCCCGTGTTCATCGGAAATATCGGATGAAGGATGTGGAAAGTGGAGATGAATTATCGGACTTAATGGAGCTGCATTTCGTGGAACTGAAAAAGGCCGACGGAAGTCGCCCTCCGGCGGAGCTGAGTGAGGTGGAACAGTGGGCACTGTATTTAAGATCCGCGGGAAGAGAGGGGCAAGAAGCAACGGTGGAGAAACTAATAAAGGAAAGTGAGGTGATTGAAGTGGCGGAGAAGCTGCGGCGTGAAGTGAGCAAAGATGAAGAATTGCGGGCAAGAGCCTTTTCCAGACGCCTTTTTCAGCTGGATGTAAAAAGCTGTTTGAACGAGGCGCAAAGAGAAGGCTTTCGACAAGGAATTGAACTGGGCAAGGAGCGAGGGCTCGAACAGGGGTTGGAAGAAGGATTGGAACAAGGGTTGGAAGAAGGATTGGAACAAGGACGGCTGGAAGAACGAAGGCGGATTGCGAAGAAACTGCTGAAAACAGGACTATCATTGGAATTCGTCTGTGCGGAAACGGAGTTGACCGCAGAGGAAGTTAAAAAACTGGGAACAGAAGAGTAAATTGTGAGGCGTAGGATTCGAATTCGGGGGATGTGAGAGGAATGAGCGGGCGAGTGAAAGTTGAGGAATTAGGCGATCGGCGTTTTTTGTCGATGGAAGTCAGAAAGGATGATTTTTTACCGCTTCAACGGAAGCTTTTAGAACTGGAGACCGATATCGGCTTTTTGGAAACGCACTTTTTTTCGGTAGAAGACGGGGAGCGGATGCTGATAGACTTCACAGAATTTCAGGCGTTGGGAGAATATTTATGGGAAAAGAAAGAGGTTTCGCAGGTCCTCTCCATGTTGATCAAGCTCTGTGAGGAACTTCGAAAAGCAGATAATTTCCTCTTTTTCTCGGATCAAATTCCTCTTTCCTTAAAGACGATTTATGTCAATGAAAGAACCTCCAAAGTACGATTTGCTTACCTGCCTGGTTTTGCCAGAGAAGGAACACTGCAAGATCACTTCCTGTCATTGCTGTCTGAAATCGCCGCTTTTGGAATCTCCGAGGAGTGGGAGGCCTGCGGTACGCTGTTGGAACGACGAGTTCGGGAACAGAATCCCGGAGCGAAGGGCTTGATTCGTCTGCTCTCTCAGCTGCAAAGAGAATATTGTCAGAAAGAGAAGGTTCAACCGGAATGGGTGGAGGAGCCGATTGCCCTTGAAATGGAAGCGGGTGCCGAGCCGGCTAAATCACGGCTGAGATTTCATTTCAAAGACTGGCTTCAAGGCTTGACTGCATTTCCACGGTGACAAACTGTTATTCCTTCGTGCGGAAGACTTCCCAAGAAAAAGTACAATGGCCACTAGCTTTCTGAAGATCGGGCCGCAACCGTTTCCGGATTATCGTGTCGAATCGATAACCGCAAAAATGTCTGTCGTGATCATTTTTCAAAGGGAATAAAAGAAAAAGCCGGGTGATTGGCCCGGCTTTTCGACTTATCTGTCTTCGCTTCGAAACTGTCTGCGCTCATTTTTTTTCTTGTCGCGGCATTCCTTGCATCTCTTAGGTTCGTTGTCAAACCCTTTTTCCTTGTAGAATTCCTGTTCTCCGGCCGTAAACACAAACTCTTTTCCACAGTCCTGACATACGAGTGTTTTGTCTTCCATCACTTTTCCTCCATGGTTTTGAGCATTACTTGATTTCATTATATTATAGCGTTTCAAAATCTTAATGTCTAGAAGTTTTTAGAAAACTCGAAAAAATCTCGAAATTTTTTTCGGAAACGAAGAAGAGCGGGTTTATCAAGAGGAAGATTTCATAAGATGACAGGTTCACTCCGGCGCCGGGTGTTGACAAAACGTTCAAATTTACATATAATTAAGCGATATTGCAAAGACAAATATTGCGTATTTTGGGACAACGTTACGACAGTGAAAGAAAGGAGGGCCAGGCATTCAAATGGATCAGGACGCGATTATTGAGATTTCCGGGTTAGGAAAAATATATAAGACAAAGAATTCCCAGGTCAAGGCCCTTGAAGACATCAACCTTTCCGTCCGGCGGGGGGATATCTTCGGTATCATCGGAATGAGCGGAGCTGGAAAGAGCACGCTGGTCCGATGCATGAATTTTTTGGAGCGGCCCACTTCGGGTCATGTCTATTTTGATGGGAAGGATATGGCTTCATTTACCAATAAAGAGCTGCGGAAGGCTCGACAGGAGATCGGCATGATCTTTCAGCAGTTTAATCTGCTGATGCAGCGTACGGTGCTTCGCAACATCTGCTTTCCGCTGGAGATTGCCGGGATGGATAAAAAGACTGCGGCTGCCAGAGCGGAGGAACTCCTGAAGCTGGTGGATATGACGGACAAGCGGGATGTGTATCCGGCGCAGCTGTCCGGAGGGCAGAAGCAGCGAGTGGCCATTGCCAGAGCGTTGGCTACGGATCCCAAGGTTCTGTTGTGTGACGAAGCGACCAGTGCATTGGATCCTAAGACCACCCGGTCGATTCTGGCGCTGCTCAAGGATATCAACCAGAGACTGGGGATTACGATTGTGATTATTACTCACGAAATGCGTGTCATTGAAGAAATTTGCAGCCATGTGGCCATCATTGACAACAGCCGCATTGCCGAGGCCGGACCGGTAGAAGAAATTTTTACTCATCCCCGGACGGAATCGGCCAAACGGCTGGTTCATCCTGACGGTGAGGGCGTGGTGTTTGATGCGGGCGGCGGCAAGCATGTCCGAGTGGTGTTCGATGGCAATTCCTCCTTTGAACCGGTGGTGAGCAGTATGGTTCTCAATTGCAAAGCTCCGGTGAACATCATGTTTGCCGATACGAAGAATATCGACGGAAAGGCCTTCGGACAAATGGTATTGCAGCTGCCGGAGGATCCGGCGGTGGCGGAGAAAATGCTGGCCTATCTTTCCACGCAGAATGTTACGGTGGAGGAGGTGGAGCACTTTGTTTGATCAGGCGACACTGCAGATGTTCGGCACAGGAATTTTAGAAACCTGTTATATGGTTTTCTTTTCAGGATTATTTGCTTACGTAATTGGCCTTCCGCTGGGGGTGCTTCTGATCATTACGGACCGAAGGGGACTGCACCCCGTTCGCTGGTTCAACGGAGTGCTGAATGTGCTGGTCAATGTGTTTCGTTCCATTCCTTTTCTGATTTTAATGGTATGGATCATGCCCTTTACCAGGCTGGTGGTGGGAACCTCGGTAGGGAATACCGCGACCATCGTGCCGTTGGTGGTGTCCGGCGCGCCGTTCATCGCGAGACTGGTGGAACAGTCTCTTCAGGAAGTGGACGGAGGTGTGGTGGAAGCGGCTCAAAGCATGGGGGCATCGAACTGGGATATTATTCGCAAGGTCCTGCTTCCGGAAGCCAAGGTCTCGCTGGTAGTGGGAGCGGCCATTGGAATTACCACCATTATGGGTTACTCCGCGATGGCCGGTTTTGTAGGCGGCGGCGGGCTGGGAGCGGTGGCCACCAACTACGGCTTCTATAAATATCAGAGCGATATTATGCTCATCACGGTAGTTCTTTTAGTCATAATGCTTCAAGTTCTGCAGGAACTC
>CAUHLX010000083.1 GCA_959606705.1 uncultured Bacillota bacterium
CGCTCAGGGAAAGACCAATCTTTTAGAAAGTCTTTACATCATGAGTCTGGGAAAGTCCTTTCGCACCAACAAGGACAGCGAAATGATCCGCTTCGGGGAGGACTTCTGCCGGGTGGAAACGATTTCAAACAAAGACGGGGAAGAGCTTTCCGTGGTGATCGATTATGCGAAGGATGGGAAAAGCGTTCAAATTGACGGCGTGAAGATCAATCGCAGCATTGAAATGCTCTCTCATGTTTACACGGTGGTGTTTTCTCCGGAGGATCTTAAAATCGTGAAAGAAGAGCCGGATAAGCGAAGAAAGTTTCTGGATCGGGAGCTTTGTCAGCTCAAGCCGGTCTATTATAAAAATCTCGGCCGCTATAAAAAAATACTTCAACAGAGAAACATGTTTTTGAAAAGCGGCGAAATCGATCCGGCCCTGCTGGAGGTGTGGAACGAGGAATTGGCATCTTATGGGTCCAAGATTATTTGGGAACGGAACCGATTCATCTCCCATCTGAATGAAATGAGCCGGGAGCTTCACCGGGGAATCACCGATGGGAAAGAGCATCTGGAAATTTCCTATGAATCGAATGTTCCCTTGGCAGGTCAAGATGAGGAACAGAAGGAAATCTTTTTGAGAAAGCTGAATCAACATCAGCATTTGGATCTTCTCCGGGGAAATACCTCAGTAGGCCCCCATAAGGATGATTTGAAAATCTGTGTGGACGGAGTGGATATTCGGCACTATGGGTCTCAAGGGCAGCAGCGGACGGCGGCTCTTTCTCTAAAGCTAGCGGAAATTCGCATGATTCAGGAGGAAGCGGAGGAGGATCCCATCCTTCTGTTGGATGATGTGCTTTCGGAGTTGGATGGTGAACGGCAGAAATTTTTAATTCGCAGTTTGAGTGAGATTCAGATTTTTATCACCGCTGCCGAAATCGGGCCCGCGCTTTTGGAAAGCATGCCTGAAGGATCGGTTTTTCACGTAGAGCAGGGCAGGGTTTTGAGAGAAAACAGCGACGGTCCGCGGGCTGTGAAAAATAGCTAAAAACGTTGACAAACTACGGTTTCACATGTATAATAGTCAAGCGATTGCTATGAATGAAAAAAATTAAATCAGGAGAAAAATGCAATATTTTGTGGATGCGTCAGAAGCAGACACAAGATTGCGGAAAAAATAAAGAAAGGAGGGTGGAAGGATGAAACAGACTTACCAGCCGAAAAAAAGACAGAGAAGCAAGGAGCATGGGTTCCGGAAAAGAATGAGTTCCAAAAACGGTAGAAATGTGTTAAAGAGAAGGAGAGCAAGAGGCAGAAAGTCGCTCACAGCATAGAGACCGCATCCGTGGTCTTTTTGTTTAACTCTTTCGGAAAAGAGGATCGGGTATGCTCAGACCGAACGTACTGCGAAAGAAAAAGGACTTTTCCGTTCTTTACAGCAAGGGAAAGTCGGTGGGCGAGAGATATGTTGTGGTTTTCTTCAAAAAAAACCGCTTAGGCGTGACTCGAACGGCATTTCTCGCCAGTAAAAAGGTGGGGAAAAGCGTTCAGAGAAATCGGGCCAGAAGGCTGATGAAGGAAAGCTATCGAGCTCTTTCCGACCAGATGGAAGCGGGCTATGACCTCATATTTATAGCGCGCAAAACCATAAATAATTTGAAATGTGCGGATGTGAAAAAATCAATGGAAGCCGCCTTAAAAAAATCCGGGATCATCCGGAAAAAAAGTACGCAAGCAAGGTGAGGAACACTTGAAACGAATTTTAATCATTCTTGTGAGGGGATATCAGAGGTTTATATCGCCGTTGTTTCCGCCCACTTGCAGATTTTACCCTACCTGTTCCACATATTTTATACAAGCTGTAGAAAAGTATGGGGCACTCAAAGGAACTTATCTTGGAATACGGAGGATTTTGAAGTGTCATCCGTTTCATCCCGGTGGATACGACCCTTTGAAATGAGATAACGAACGCAATTTGCATGAAATATGCAAATTCAGGAGGATATTGAATGACGAAGTTTATTGCAATACCTTTGGGATATTTGCTGAATTTTCTTTATGGGCTGATCGATAATTATGGGGTATCTCTGATTATCTTTACCTTGATCGTACGGGCGTGTCTTTTCCCGCTCTACGCAAATCAGATCAAGCACTCCCTGAAAATGCAGGACATGCAGCCGAAGCTTCAGGCGCTGCAGAAAAAATACGCCAATGACAAAGAAACTCTGAATGCCAAGATGATGGAGCTTTATAAGGAAGAAAATTTCAACCCCATGCGGGGATGCCTTCCTATGATCATTCAGCTTCCTATCATTTGGGGTCTTTTCGCCCTTCTCAGAAATCCCATGAAATTCATCCATAATGATGCGTTTATCATGGCGGTACACGAGCCGTTCTTATGGATCAAGGATCTGAGTCAGCCGGATTTATGGATGATTCTTCCGATCCTGGCCGGCGTGGCGACTTTCTTCTCCTATACCGTAATGATGACTCAAAATACCGGCGCTCAAGGCGCGGCCGGACAGACCAACACCATGATGAAGATGATGAAATATTTCTTCCCCATTATGATCGTCTGGATGGGCCGTTCGTTCCCTGCCGGTCTGGCCCTTTACTGGTTTATAGGTACCACGGTCATGGTAGCTCAAAGCTTCTTCATGAATAAATGGAAAAAGAAGAAGATGGCTCAGATCGAATTGGAAAAGATGAAGGGAAAAACTAAGAAGAAGGCTACGAAGTAGCGACGGAAAAGCAGGTGTAGACAGATGGATAAATTTCATGATATCACAATGGATTTTTCGGAAAAATGGGGAAAAGACGTGGAGGACGCGGTTCGTCTGGCTTTGTCGGATCTGGGCGCTTCACGGGATGAAGTGGAAGTCATTGTCTTAGAGGAACCTTCTAAGGGATTTTTCGGGATCGGGTCCAAGCTCGCTAAGGTGAGAGTGGAAAAGAAAAAGAAAGAAGAACCAAAGAAGGAAGAAAAAAGAGAAGAGAAAAAGGAAGAGAAACGTGAAGAACGTCCTCGCCAGGAGGAACGTCCGAAGCGGCGGGAAGAGAGACGCGGTTCGTCTCAGAAAGCGGATTCCGAACTGGATCAGGAAGAAGAGACCTTTGTGATCGAGCGGAACGAAAAGAGAGATCGAAGAAGAAAAGAGAAGGATCGTTCCAAAGAAAATCGGGAGCCAAAGGAAGGCGACAGCAAGTTTACCATTCGGGAACGGCCGGCCGATTTGGTGGAAGTTACCGAACATGCCGCGATTACCTTTCTAAAGGACGTAACGGAAAAGATGGGATTGACTCTTACGATTCAAGCCTATGTCAATGAGGACAGCATTTATATCGATATGGAAGGAAAGGATTCCGGCACCATCATCGGCAAGCGTGGACAAACCTTGGATTCCATTCAGTATCTCACCAGCTTGGTGGTGAATAAGGATCGGGAAAAATATATTCGCGTGGTGGTAGATGCGGAAAATTATCGGGAAAAAAGGGAACGCACATTGGAGCAGCTGGCCAATCGCCTGGCCGATAAGGTAAAGCGCACCGGAAAGAGCGTGCGTCTGGAACCGATGAATCCTTATGAAAGAAAAGTGATTCACGCCACACTCCAGAGAAATCCTTATGTGACTACCAGAAGCGAAGGGGAAGAACCCTATCGCAGAGTGGTGATCGAATTAAAATAGGAGCGTGCCGTTTTAGGACCTGCCGAATAGAAGAACATAGCGAATAACCTGCGGCATGTACGCAGGTTATTCTCATTTGAAAGGAAAATGATATGGAAGATACGATTGCCGCGATCGCTACCGCTTATGGAGAGGGTGGGATAGGAATCGTCCGCATCAGCGGTCCACGGTCGAAAGAAATTCTGGAAAATGTATTTCGGACGGTAAAAAAGTCCCGGATAAAAAGCGGACCATATGAGCCGCAAGCCCTTTCGATTCAATATGGAGCGCCCATAGAAAATAGACGATTAACATATGGAAATGTTATTGAGTGGAAAGAAAATCCGGACGGAAGCTTGCGTGAGTCGGTGGTGGACGAAGCGATGGCTGTTTTTATGAAAGAGCCTTTTACCTATACCATGGAGGATACGGCGGAAATTCAATGTCACGGCAGTGTGGTTTCTCTGAGAAAAACGCTGGAATTGGTGCTGCGGAACGGAGCTCGGCTGGCGGAGCCCGGGGAGTTTACCAAGAGAGCCTTTCTCAACGGAAGAATTGATTTAACCCAGGCGGAAGCGGTCATCGACGTGGTGAAAGCGAAGTCGGAGCGGGGATATACGGCCGCGATGAATCAGCTGGAGGGACGCCTTTCTCAGGAGATTCGTTCCATTCGGGAAAAGGTGACGGATTTCCTTTCATTGGTCATTGTCAATCTGGATTATCCGGACGAGGATATCGAAGAAGTGACCTATGAGGAATGCGGTGAAAAGCTGCGGTGGATCAACTGCGAGCTGGAGCGGATTCTCGGGACCGCGGAAACCGGTAAAATGCTGAGGGAAGGGCTATCCGTGGCTATTATAGGACGTCCCAACGTGGGAAAATCTTCTCTGATGAATCAGCTGCTGGGAGAGTCCCGGGCTATCGTTACGGAGATTCCCGGAACCACCAGAGATGTCATTGAGGAAGGGTTGTCCATTCGGGGAATTCCCATTCGGCTGATCGACACTGCCGGAATTAGACAGACGGTAGATCAAATCGAACAGATGGGAATTGAAAAAACCAGGGAATCCTTGGAACAGGCGGATTTGGTACTTTATCTGATCGACGGAAGCAAAAGCTTGTCCGAAGAAGATTTTGAGATTAGCCGCCAGATTCAGAAGAAAAAGGTTCTGATTCTGTTAAATAAGGACGATCTGGATCGAAAAGTGAAGGAAGAGGATCTTAAACATCTGCTGCCTGAAGCGGAATGGATTCGTACTTCGATGACCGACGGCAGGGGAATCGATCTTTTGGAAGATAAAATAGAACATTTGGTTTATCAGGGTAAGGTTTATCAAGAGGAAAGTGCCGTGGTAACCAATGTGCGGCAGAAAGAGCTGCTGCTGCAGGCAGTCGATTCCGTTCATGATGCAATTGAAATGCTGCGGAGAGGTGAGGCTTTGGATTTTGTGGAAATGGATCTTCGGCGATGCTGGGAGCTTTTAGGAGAAATTACGGGTGAGTCCGTGACCGATGAAATCATAGACGAGGTATTTTCACGTTTTTGTCTGGGAAAGTAGGAATAGAATGAACGGTATTTTAATGGATCAATACGATGTGATCGTAATAGGAGCGGGACACGCAGGCTGTGAAGCGGCACTGGCTTCCGCAAGAATGGGCTGCCGTACCGTGATTTTTTCCATCAATTTGGAGGCGGTGGCCATGATGCCCTGCAATCCTTCCATCGGAGGAAGCGGAAAGGGGCATTTGGTTCGGGAGATCGACGCTTTGGGCGGGGAGATGGGAATCAATGCCGATAAGACTCTGATTCAGAGCAAGATGTTGAATACGGCCAAAGGGCCGGCGGTCCATTCCCTTAGAGCTCAGGCTGATAAAACACGATATCACGAGGAAATGAAAAAAACGCTGGAGGCTCAAGAAAATCTGGATCTGAAGCAGGGGGAAGTCATCGATCTGATCGTTGAAGAGGATTCGGAAACAGGGAAACGCAAGGCCGCCGGCGTGGTTTTGAGGACCGGAACCTCTTATCGGGGAAAAGCGGTTATTTTAGCCACCGGGACCTTTCTGAAAGGGAAGATTTTCATCGGAGACTGCGCTTATGAAAGCGGACCCAACGGTTTGGCTCCTTCCGTGGATTTGGGAGATCGCTTGAGAGAATATGGTCTGGGAATGAGGAGATTCAAAACGGGGACTCCTGCCAGAACCTTGGGAGCGGATTTGAACTACGATAAAATGATCGAACAGAAAGGAGACGAAACCATCGTTCCTTTTTCCTTTCTCAATGATGAGATTCAAAGAGATCAGGTTTCCTGCTGGCTGACCTATACCAATGAGGAAACTCATCGTATTATTCGGGAGAACTTTTCCAGATCCGCTTTGTTCGGAGGGCAGATCGAGGGAATAGGTCCGCGGTATTGTCCGTCCATCGAGGATAAAGTCAATCGCTTTGCCGATAAAGAGCGCCATCAGCTCTTCATCGAGCCGGAAGGGCTTTCGACGGATGAAATGTATATTCAAGGAATGTCCTCCAGTCTTCCGGAGGATGTGCAGCTGGCTTTTTATCGAACCATCCCCGGCTTGGAGCGAATGAAAATTGTTCGTCCGGCTTATGCCATCGAATATGACTGCATCGATCCTCAAGAGTTGACTCTCTCTCTGGAGTATCGTCAGATAGAAAATCTTTTTTGTGCCGGACAGTTCAACGGGAGTTCCGGATATGAGGAAGCGGCTGCCCAGGGATTGATGGCCGGTATAAACGCCGTATTGAAAATAAAGGGTCAAAATCCATTTATTTTAAAACGAAATGAGGCTTATATTGGCGTTCTAATCGACGATCTCGTTATGAAAGGTACTAATGAACCTTACAGAATAATGACGTCCAGAGCGGAATATAGGCTGCTTCTGAGGCAAGATAACGCGGACGACCGTTTGACGGAGGCTTCTTATAAACTAGGATTAGCAACAAAGGAAAGATATGATAAATCAGTAAAAATAAGAAAAGAAGCGGAACAGGAGATCAAACGACTGGAAGAAACCTTTGTTCTTCCGGGAGAGATCAACGAGTTTTTACTGGCTCATGAAAATGTGGAGATCAATCGAAGATGTTCTCTGGCCGAATTACTGAAGCGTCCTCAGATTACTTATGAGATGCTGAAGGAAATCGATACCGGGCGGAAGCGGCTTTCGCCTCAAGCGGTGATTCGCGCGGAAATTCAAATTAAGTATGAAGGCTACATCAACAAGCAGCTTCAGCAGGTAGAACGTTTTTCCAAGCTAGAGGGAAAAAAGCTGCCGGAGGAGTTGGATTATGATCATATGGAGGGACTGCGTCTGGAGGCCAGGCAGAAGCTGTCGAAAATGAGGCCCGGATCCATCGGTCAGGCTTCCAGGATCTCCGGAGTTTCTCCGGCCGATATCAATGTGCTTCTGGTTCATCTGGAACGGACCAGAAGGCGGAAAGTATAGTGTGAGGGATCGATTATGGCGCTGATTCAGTTGGAACGTGCGATGAAAACAATGGGCATTCCCTATGAAAAGGGGATGTTGGAGCAGTTTGAAGAGTATCGGAGAGAGATTCTTTCCTGGAATGAAAAAGTGAATCTCACGGCGATCACCGATTGGGAGGAATTCGAGATCAAGCATTTTGTCGATTCCATTCTCTGCGGAACATCGGATTGGTTTTTAAGGGCCGAGACCATTGCGGATATCGGAACCGGCGCCGGTTTTCCGGGAATCCCCCTGGCGATTCTGTTCCCGAAAAAACAGTTTTACCTTATGGATTCTCTGAGGAAACGAATTCGAATTTTGGAGGAGATTTGCCGGAAAATTTCCCTGGAAAATGTGCATCTTTATCATGGGAGAGCGGAAGAACTAGCCAACCAAAAAGAACACCGGGAAAAATATGATCTCTGTGTTTCCAGGGCGGTAGCCGATCTGGCGGTCCTCTCGGAATACTGTCTTCCTTTCGTAAAAGTAGGGGGCTGCTTCGCGGCATATAAATCCACGGATGGAGAAGAAGAACGGAAGCGGGCTGAAAAGGCCATCGAATTATTGGGAGGCAGGTCCGTGGGATCGACTCCTTTTGAACTGGAAGGAATTGAATTGAAGCATCAAATCCTCTGGATCGAAAAAGTGAAAAAAACTTTGGCGAAATACCCCAGAAAAGCCGGAACTCCGGCGAAAGACCCCCTGAAATGATGGTTTCGGGGGTTTTTTGTGGAACGATACCCCCTTCTGAAAGGACAAGCCTCCTGTTACTATTAGATTGTAGGAAATAAGAACAAGGGGGTATGTATGATGTTTCAATTAAAGAAAAATAATCCGACGGAACTTCCTCTTTCCCTGATCTGCGCGAATCCGGATCAGCCCAGAAAGGTGTTTGAAGATCAAGAACTTACCGAACTGTGTGATTCCATACGGGAATTTGGCGTCATACAGCCCATCGTAGTCAAAAAGGAAACGGACGGGAGCTATTCTCTGATCGCGGGGGAACGGAGGACAAGAGCGGCGGCGATGGCCGGACTTTCCAGGATTCCGGCGGTGGTTAGAGAGGCGGATGATCGGGATTCCGCTTTGATCGCTTTGGTGGAGAACGTACAGCGGGAGAATTTAAATTATATCGAAGAAGCGGCAGCTTATAAAAGATTAATGGAAGAATACGGCTTAACACAGGCGGAAATTTCCCGAAAGGTAGGCAAGCAGCAAAGTACGATTTCCAATAAGGTAAGGCTGCTGACTCTTCCTCTGGACGTACAGTTGGAGCTGTCCCGGCATCAGTTAACCGAACGCCATGCCCGGGCTCTTTTAAAGGTGGAGAATCCACAGCATCAGAAGCAGCTGCTGAAGAGAATCGTGGAGCATAATCTAAATGTAAAGCAGAGTGAAAAGCTGATTGAGGATTTTTTAGCGAAGAGAGAGGAAGAGAAAAGAAAAGGAGAAAAGCTCCGTTTTATTAATTACAGGATTTACATAAACACAATAAAAAAAGCCTTTTCGTCGATTCAGGAAGTGGAAAGGGATGCCGCGTATTATCAGGAGGATAAAGGGGATTATTATGAGTTGAAGATAATAATTCCTAAAAATGAAGTAAGGGAAAAACAAGCGTAAAAAAACCCCGAAACCATTATAAACAAAGGATTCATGTGAATTGTTTCACGTGAAACCTTTGTTTTTTTATGTGAAAGTTCTATGAAAAGTATGGAGTATTTATTTCAGGTAGTATATAATTGGTATTGCCCTTTTGGAAAGGACAAATCAGTTAAATGCGCGGCTTAGAAACTTAGCATAAGAAAATGAGATCATGGGGTGATGGAATGGGAAAGGCGATTGCAATTTTTAATCAGAAGGGCGGAGTAGGAAAGACGACGACAAATATCAATCTTGCCGCTTGTCTTGCTCTTCGCGGTAAAAGAGTATTGATACTGGATATCGATCCCCAGGGGAATACCACCAGCGGTGTGGGAATTACGAAAAAGGGTTTGGAGCAGACTACCTATGAGGTTTTAATCAATGATAAAATGCCTCCCGAAGAAGCGATTCTCAACACGGGGGTTAAGAATCTGGATATTATTCCGGCCAGTGTACAGTTGGCCGGTGCTGAAATAGAGCTGGTTCAATTGGAAGGAAGAGAACAGCGTTTGAAGAAGGCTCTGGACCGGATCAAGTCAAAATATGATTATATTTTTATCGATTGTCCTCCTTCATTAGGACTTTTGACCATCAATTCACTAACAGCGGTGGATAGCGTACTGATTCCCATCCAATGTGAGTTTTACGCGCTGGAGGGTGTGAGTCAGCTGATGAGCACCATTGAGCTGGTTAAAAAGAATTTAAATAAAAATCTGGAGATACAAGGTGTTATTTTAAGCATGTTCGACGGAAGAACCAATCTATCCATTCAGGTAGTGGAAGAAGTAAAGAAGTATTTTAAGGAGAAGGTTTATACCTCCGTAATCCCCAGAAATGTGATGCTGGCAGAGGCACCAAGCTATGGCATGCCCATTACCGTTTATGACCCAAGATC
>CAUHLX010000084.1 GCA_959606705.1 uncultured Bacillota bacterium
TGGACACGAAGGAGGTAAATCATGGTTACTGGATTGGATTGGGTCATCGTTATCGCTTACATGTTAGGAATGGTCGGAATAGGATTTTACTCCCATACGAAAGTCTCCAATTTCGAAGATCATATTCTCTCGGGACGGAATGTTCCCACGTATTATCTCGCGCCTTGCCTGCTTACCACTCAGATCGGCGCGGGGTCGATCATCGGTTACGTCGGTGCATGTTACGCCATGGGCGTTTCCGGCGCCTGGTGGGTTTACGGCAATATTGTCACGTTTATCGTTTTGGGCGCCTTCGGTGCCAAGAAGCTCAGGGGAGCCACTATGGCCAACACCCTGCCTCAGTGGTTTGAAATTCGTTACGACAAGAAATGCAAGACCTTCGCTTCGATTACCACGTTCCTGGCGGAGCTGGCCTTTACCGCCGGCCAGATCGTAGGCGGCGGAATCCTGCTCAATGTGGTTCTGGGCTGGAACCTGCAGCTGTCCATCCTCCTGTTCTCCGTGGTGGTGCTGATTTACTCCGCCATCGGCGGATTGTGGGCGGTCTTCCTCACGGACTTCGTACAGGCCATCGTCATGGTCATCGGCCTGAGCAGTCTGGTGATCATGGGCACCCGCGCCGTGGGCGGCTTCCAAGGGCTAGTGGCCTCCTGCCCGGACGGATATTTCGATCTGATTCCCGACGGCAATCTGCCGACGATCATCGCTTCCGTCCTCTATTCCGTTCCCGCAATCTTCTGTGCCTTCGATGTCATTCAGAAGGTCATGGCGGCGAAATCTCCTCAAGTGGCCAGCCGTTCCTGTTTCTTCGCGGCAGGCGGTGTGGTGTTCTTCGCCATCGCGGTGCCGATGATCGGCGTCTTGGGTTATGTGATCCTGGGACCTGCCTTTGAAAATCCGGAGATGATCACACATACTCTGATCGCGCAGATTCTGCCCACCGGCTTGAAAGGACTGGCCATTGCGGCGGTGCTTTCCACGCTGATGTCTTCCACGGACGCCTGCCTGATGGCAGCCTCCTCCGTGCTGACCAACGATATTTGGGGCAGCTTTACGAACATCAAGGCTCACAGCGAGAAAAAAGTCCTGCGGGTCAGCGTCATCCTCACCGCGGCCATGGGGGCCATCGCCTGGGTTCTGGCGGCGTTCTTCAGCAACGCTCTGGGCATGATGGAGCTGGCCTGGACCCTGCTTTCCTGCGGCGCCTTCATTCCGCTGATGGGCGGCTTGTTCTGGAAAAAATCCAGTACCTTCGGCGCCTTCTCCAGCATGATCCTGGGCGCGGCCATCGGTCTGGCTTGGACGTTTGCCGGCAATCCCCTCGGTTTGAAACCGGTAATCCCGGCATATATTGTAGGGATCGTCGCACTGATCGTCGGCTCTTATATGAAGCCGGCACTGGGGATGACCTCGGAAGAAATGGTAAAACAGTCGGAAGCGTGCTAAACTAAAACAAAGAACAGCAAGAGAAAAGGCGTTTCGCGGAAAATCCATCCGACGCGAAGCGTCTTTTCCCATAAAAAGAGTGGAGGTTAACATGGAATTCACGAAAATACAGGGAGCGGGAAACGATTTTATCCTGCTCAACAATCTGGTGTGCGGAATCCCGGTGGAACAGCTGGCGAACGTGGCGAAACAGCTCTGCGAACGCCGGGTTTCCATCGGGGCGAACGGTTTGCTGGTGGTAGATGCCCCTGAGACCGACGCGGATTTTAAGATGCGTTTTTACAACGCGGACGGCTCCTTGGGGGAAATGTGCGGAAACGGCGCCCGCTGCATCGCCCGTTACGCTCATGACAACGGAATCGCCGGAGCACACATGAAATTCGAAACGCTGGCCGGACCCGTAGAGGCTTGGCGGGAAAGCCGCCGGCAGTACAAGATCCGGCTCAACGATCCTACGGTGATGATACCGGACTACGACGTGGAGCTGGATGGTGTCACCTATGAATGCTCCTATGTGGAACTGGGGAACCCCGGATTGCCTCACGCCGTGGTACGCTGTGACGGTCTGGCTGATCGCAAAGAGGCGGAACTGTTCGAACTGGGAGCCAGACTGCGCAGTCACCCGGCTTTCCCCAAAGGAGCCAACGTCAATTTCTATGAGATCAAAGGCCCCTCTTACGTTTTGGAAAAAACCTTCGAACGGGGAGTGGAAGGCTTTACTCTGGCCTGCGGAACGGGTTCCGGCTCCGTGGCGGCGGCGCTCCGTCTGAAGGGGCAAGTGAAGGGAGAGCGGATTCGAATCTCGGTGTCCGGCGGGGAGCTCTATGTGGAAATGAAGCTGGACGGAAACCAGGTCCGGGAGCTTTACCTGATCGGCGATACGAAGCTGGTCGCCCGCGGCGAAATTCTGGACGAAGATCTGGTTTTATAGTCCTTTGAGAATACTATAACGAATCCACCGCCGCTTTCAGCTGTTTCATCGCTCGTTCCAGCACGGAGCGGGGGCAGGCCGTATTGAGCCGCATAAAGCCGGATAAGCCGCGGCAGAAGTCGGCGCCGTTATTCAAGCCCAGTCCCGCCCGCTCCACCAGGAACCGGTTCAACTCCCGAGGCTCCATTCCCAGGCCGCGGCAGTCCAGCCAGAGCAGATAAGTGCTCTCCGGAATGCGGGCGCGGATTCCGGGCAGGTTTTCTTCACAGAAATCGTGAAGATAGGTCATGTTTCCTTCGATGTACCGCAGCAGCTGTTCCAGCCATTCATCGCCTTCCCGGCAAGCTGCTTCCACCGCCACGAGGCTGAAACAGTTGTTGCGGTGAATGTCCAGGGCTCCCCAGAATCCGTCAAAACGGCGTTTCCATTCCTCGTTGGGAAAGACTGCGGCAGCCGCCTGAAGCCCCGCCAGATTAAAGGTTTTGGTGCTGGAGACACAGGTGATGGTATTGGCCGCAATCTCTGGTGACAGGCTGGCCGTGGGGATATGTTCGTTTCCCCACAGCAGGAGATCGGAATGGATTTCATCGGCGACTACCGGCACGTGATAACGCAGGCATAGTTCCAGGCAGGCGGTCAATTCCTCCCGGGTCCAGACTCGCCCTACGGGGTTGTGAGGACTGCAAAGGAGAAACAGCTTTGGCCCTTGACGCAGCTTTTCTTCCAGATCCGGTAAATTCATGCGATAGTAACCGTCTGTCTCCACCAGCTGATTTTCCAGAACCCTTCGGCCCTCCCAAGCCTCGACTACGTCGTAAAATTCCGGATAGACCGGCGTCTGAATCAGAACCGAATCTCCCGGCCGGGTAAACTCGCGGACTAGCTCCGACAGCGCCGGAACAACGCCGGGGGCAAAGCTCATCAGGCCGGGATCCGGCCGCCAGCCGTGGCGGCGTTCCTGCCACGTCGAGATCGCCCGGAAATAACTCTCGGGACGGAACGTATAACCGTAGATCCCTTGCTCCGCGCGTTTGAGAATGGCGTCGATGATCGGCTGGGCGGTGCGGAAATCCATGTCCGCCACCCACAGAGGTATCACCTGATCCGTTCCGAATTTCTTGATGCGCTCCTCATATTTTGCGGCAAAATTGCCGCCGCGGTCGATGACCCGATCAAAGTCGTATTGCATCTGATCTCCCTCCTGTTCTCGTTGTGGTTCTTTTTCAGTGACAATCCCTTCCGGCTGGGATCAATCGGAAGTCAAAATTCCAATCCGTATCGTTTTCACAGAACAGGACCGCCGGCGTACCGGCGGTCCTGTGTCTTCCTAAACGGTTCCTCATTTACAGTAAAACTGTTGTAACTGCAGCAGCCTCGACTCCTCAAAAATCCGGATTTCATGCGGATTTGCGGGCGGTCTATCAGTCCAGCGGCTTCATCGTGGGGAAGAGGATAATATCCCGAATGGACGGGGCGTCGGTGATCAGCATGATCACGCGATCGATGCCAATGCCCAAGCCTCCCGTAGGAGGCAGACCCACTTCCAGCGCGTTGACGAAATCCATATCCATGGGATGCGCTTCATCGTCCTCTCCGGAATCCAACTGTGCCTGCTGCGTCTTAAACCGCTCGTACTGATCGATGGGATCGTTGAGCTCGGAGAACGCGTTGGCGATCTCCCAGCAGTTGACATACGCTTCAAATCGTCTGGTAATCCGCGGATCCTCCGGATCTCTCTTGGCCAGCGGAGAAATCTCCACCGGGTGGCCGACGACGAAAACCGGTCCGTCCAGATAGCCCGGTTCATCCTCACAGAATTCCTCGAACATCTCCGCAATGAGCTTTCCTCTGCTCATCTTGCTCACTTCTTCCGGGTCCATGCCCTTGGAGATCGCCGCGGCCCTGGCTTCCTCGTCCGTGTCGATGGTGCTGAAATCCACACCGGTGATCTCCTTGACCGCATCCGCCATGTTCAGCCGTCTCCAGGGAGGCGTCAGATCGAAGGTCTTTCCCTGATATTCGATGACCATGCTCCCGGTAGCGGCCAGCGCGGCCTGGGAAACCACACGCTCGGTCACTTCCATGGTGCTTTCCATATTTCCGTAGGCCATATAGCATTCCATGGAGGTGAACTCCGGATTGTGATTTCGGTCCATGCCTTCGTTGCGGAACATCTTGCCCATCTCGTAAACCCGGTCCAGACCGCCTACCACCAGGCGCTTCAGGAACAGCTCGTTGGAAATCCGCAGCTTCATATCCAGATCCAGAGTGTTGTGATGGGTCTCAAAGGGTCTGGCGTTGGCGCCTCCCGCGATGGTGGTCAGAATCGGAGTATCGACTTCCAGATATCCGAATTCGTCCTCCAGGACGCGCTTGATCTCCTTGATGATCTTGGCCCGCATGATGAAGGTTTCCTTCACCTCGGGATTGACGATCAGGTCCACGTATCTCTGACGGTAACGCATATCCTGATCCTTCAGGCCGTGCCACTTGTCCGGCAGCGGCTGCAGCGACTTGGAAAGGAGCTTCAGTACGCTTACCTTGACGGAGATTTCCCCATGTCTGGTCTTGAATACTTCCCCTTCGATGCCGATGATATCGCCCAGATCATAGGTGGTAAAGATCTCATACTCTTCCGGTCCGATGCCGTCCTGACGAACGTAGCACTGGATCCGGCCCTGTTTATCCTGAATATCGATGAAGGATGCCTTGCCCATGTGACGTTTGGCCATGATGCGGCCGGCCATCACCACAGGTTTTCCTTCCATGTCGTCGAAATTGTCTTTGATGTCTTTGCTGTAGTGATCTACGTCCCAAGTCTCAATCAGAAAAGGATTTCTTCCCATTTCCTGCAGCTTGGCCAGCTTCTCCCTCCGTATCCGTCTCTGTTCTCCGAGGTCCATCTCCTCCTCGGCTTCGGGTACTGCGTTCACTTTCTTCTTTTCTTCTGCACTCATACCGGTACCTCTCTTCCGGACCGCGGCCGCGGCCCTGCTTTATCTTGAGCTTTTATTTGGAGATCTCCAGAATCTCATAGCGGACCGTTCCGTCTTCGGTCTGTATCTCTACGATCTCGCCCAGCTTTTTGCCCAGCAGGCTCTGGCCTACCAGAGATTCGTTGGAAATTCTGCCTTCAAAAGGATCTGCCTCCGTGGAACCCACGATGCAGTATTCGATGACCTCGTCATCGCCCAGGTCCTTCAGCTTGACGGTCAGGCCCAGGTTGACGTGGTCGCCGGTCAGCTCGGAGTCGTCGATGATCTTGCCCTTGCGGATCATATTCTCCAGCTTCATGATCCGTTCTTCCAGCTCAGCCTGCTCGTTCTTCGCGGAATCGTATTCGGAGTTCTCCGAAATATCTCCGTAGGAAATGGCTTCCTTGATTCGCTCGGCCACTTCGCCCCGCTTCACAGACACCAGTTCCTCGTGCTCCGCTACGATTTTATCATAGCCCTCTTTCGTAAGTAAGATTTCTTCCGTCATTTTGGTACTTCCTTTCTCCTATTTCGATTTCGTTCCTTGTACAATCTATGATTGGGTATAAAGAAAAATCATTCGAAACCGATGGGCTCCGATGATTTTTTCTGGTTCTTTCACTCATATGCGTAGTATTATACTCCTAAAGCGGTAAAATGTCAAGATTTCCCGATCCGTTCAATCTCTGAAAGCAGCTCATCGGCGCGTTCGATCCCGTTGATTTTCTGGCGAAGCTGGGCCGCACCGTGAATCCCCTTTAAATACCAGCCCATATGCTTGCGCATTTCACGCACCGCGGAATATTCGCCCTTCTGCTCCAGCAGCAGGATAAACTGCCGCTTTACCGTCTCCATTCGCTGAGCGGCATCGGGACGCTCCGGCAAAACCTGACCGTTCCACAGGGCCGTCGCTTCTCGGAAAATCCAAGGATTTCCCAACGCGCCTCGGGCGATCATCACAAAATCACAGCCGGTTTCCTTGAGCAGCCGCAAGGCATCCTCTCCTGAAAACACATCGCCGTTGCCGATGACCGGCACACTGAGCGCTTCCTTGACCTTGGCGATGACACTCCAGTCCGCGCTCTCGCTGTAATACTGCTCTCTGGTCCTCCCGTGGACCGCCACGGCCGCCGCCCCGGCGTCTTCCATAGCCTTTGCAAAATCCACGGCGTTTATGCGAGTGGAATCCCAGCCGATCCGCATCTTTACGGTGACCGGTTTCGGCTTCCGCTCCTGCTCCTCCGCGGCTTCCCGCTCCCCCCGAACCACTGCGGCAACCACCTCCGCGGCCAGCTTGGGGTTCTTCATCAGAGCGGACCCCTCTCCGTTTTTCACTACCTTGGGAACCGGACAACCCATATTGATATCCAGGATTGCGTTTTCCCTGGTGGACAGCGTCCTGGCGGTTAGCTCCATGATTTTAGGTTCACAGCCAAAGATCTGATACGCCACGGGGTGCTCCTCCCGATGAATGGTCAACAGCTTTTCCGTGCTCTTGTCATTGTAATAAAGACCTTTTCCGCTGATCATCTCCGAATAAACCAGACCGGCGCCCTGTTCTTTGCAGATCCGCCGGAATGCACTGTCCGTAATGCCCGCCAGCGGCGCTAGGAAAAACGGATGCTTTACCGTTACGCCGCCCAGGCTTAATTGTTCTTTTTTCTGTGTCAACTCCATCACCACTTCGCCGCCTCGTTGAGCGATCCTTTCGGACTCGCGCTCTCACTTGCGGCAGTTTTTTTCATAAATAATCTGCAATCCTTCCAGCGTGAGCAGCTTGTCCACGTGGTCGATGCAGTCCACTCCGTTTTCGATCAGGCTCGCCAGCCCTCCGGTCGCCACCACCACCGGTTCTTTGCCGGATTCGCTGTGAGCCATCAGCTCCACCTTCATCTTGCGTACGATGAAATCCACCACACCCATGTGCCCGTAGACCAGGCCCGATTGAATGCTTTCATTGGTGTTCCTGCAAATGGTGTGTCCCGGATCCTCGATCTCGATTCGAGGAAGCTTCGCGGTCTTCTCAAACAGCGCGTCCGAGGAAATTTTGATCCCCGGCGCGATGGTTCCGCCCAGGTACTCCTGTTTATCCGAAACGGCGCAGAAGGTCGTTGCTGTTCCGAAATCAATGATAATCAAAGGTCCGCCGTATTTGGCGTAGGCCGCCACCGCGTTGACGATGCGGTCCGCTCCCACCTGCTTGGGATTGTCGTATTTGACGATCAAGCCTGTCTTGATCCCGGCGCCCACTACGATGGCCCTGCGATCAAAGTACTTGGTGGATAAATGCTGAAGAGTAAACAGCACCGAAGGCACCACCGTGGAAATGATGATATCCTTCACATCACCGGTATTCAAGCCCTCATAATGGAACAGCTGGTTGATGATCATGCCGTATTCGTCCGCGCTTTTGGCCGTATCGGTCTCCATCCGCCAGTTCTGAATCAGCTTGCCATCTTTGAAGACGCCTAGCACAATGTTCGTATTGCCGACGTCGAACGCTAATAACATAAAAATCCTCCCTGCGCTTTCACGCATGTATGAAGGTCTTCGCTGGAACGCGATGCCATGCAAAGCCTTCTCCGCAAACCATTCGTATCCCCATCGATCGGGGCAATACGGAGCGTTTAAATCCCCGGCGCCTATTATATTTCAGTCGGCGGGATTTGACAAGAAAAAATATCAGAAGGGCCGGACCTTTTTGTCGATCCGTTCCAGCGCCAGCGCGACCATCAAACCGGGAACGATGGTGTTTCCGGTAATATCCACTCCCAGAAGCTCCTTGATCCGCTTCAAACGATACTGCACCGTATTGGTGTGAAGGTTCATCAGTCTGGCGGTCCTGGCCGTGTTCATCCCGGCGTCCAGCACGAAGATCTCCAGCGTTTCCAGAAGCTGCTTTCCCTTGTTTTCTCCCGCGGAACGCAAGGGTCCGATCAGGTCGGTGTAATTCTTTTTCACCGGACCGCCCTTGAGTGAAATATTGATGCAGTTGCTGGCCAGCGCCAACTCGTATTTCGTAAAGGTCTTTTTATATGGGAAAATATGCTGAATAAAAGGCCAGGCCTCATTGATCAGCTGATACGCGTCGGCTGCCGCCTCGATTCCGGTCAAGCCGCCCACATAGAAAATCGTGTCCGCACCGGCGTCCTCCAAGTCAGGCCATAAGCCGTCCGCTCCCGAAAGCTCCCGCTCCTCCCGGCCCTCGCGCCGTTCTGCCGATAGGATCACGCCGCAAAGCTCTTCCGCTTCGGCGATCTTTACCACCTTCCGGCCGGTTTTCTGCTCAAATAAGCCGATGGCCTTAAAGCCGGCGTCCTTTTCCAGTCCGCTGACCACGAACACCGTCTCCACCTTTTCCTCACTGAACTCCGCTTCCTCCTTGAGGCGGTACGCCAGACTGGTATTTCCTCGGCGCAGAGCCTTGATAAACTCCGCGGTGATGTCCCGCTGAGGACTGTACCGCCACATTCCCATGGCCAGCTCCAGGACCTCCGCCAGCTTGGTAATTTCCGTCTGAGAGTAAGAATCCTCATTGTCCACCAGCATCAGATAGTATTTCACCCCGCTGATCATCACCGGGCCCCAATAGGTCAGCACTCCTTCCACGTTGATCATGGTGTAGGCCTGGTTCTTGTCCACGCCCCGCTCGATGCCCCGGCGAATGGCATCGTCGATGGTGGCCCGATGCTGCGTTTCTACGGTGAAGACCTGGTTGAAATCCTCCGTGAGCAAAACGATCTGAAAGTTGTTGTTGATGGCCGCCTCTCTGGCCGCGGCCTGAAAGCTGCTGTGCTTTTCAAAATTCAGCAGGTGGTAAATCGTATTGCTGATCAGTCGGTTGGAAAAGGTCTCCCCGTATAAGGCCTTTTCCATGATGCCGTTGATCACCTCGGAATAATACAAGCCCCGGCGGTTTTCCCCCGCCATGAGGATCACGGGAAAGCTCAGCTCATCCGCCGTTTCCCCCAGCCGCTTCCGTTCCCGCTGTCCTAATTTCTCCGAAGAAAAAAGCACCGCGCCCGCCTCTCCTCCTTCGTGAAAGGCGCGTAAAATCCGGCATTGGCGCTCCAAGTCTCCCTCCGTCCCCCAAAAGGACGTGAGCACCAGCTCGTCTCCTTTCATCGGGGTCTCTAAGCGGTCGGTCTCCAAAACGGTGACCCCCCGCACTCTGTGATCCAATCCGGAGCTTCCCCCAACGAGAACGGAACCCTTTAATACCGCCAGCTCCAGGCAATCCTTTACCGTGATTTTCATCCTGCTCTTTCCTCGCTTTCCAACTCTT
>CAUHLX010000085.1 GCA_959606705.1 uncultured Bacillota bacterium
TAAGCCGACTACCGCTCCGTCCTTCACGGACAGCACGTCCTCCGGCCCGATAATTCCGGAAAGCAGCCCCACTACGGTTCCGCTGAGAATGCCGAACATGATGGCGTTGAAAATTTTCTGGGTTTTAATGGCGATGAACAGCAAGACCGCGATGGGAATCAGCATGATCAGCCCTTTGGGGTCCGCATTCTGAGCCAGAATTTGTTCCGCCTCCTCGCTGACCGCCCCGCTTCCGCCGAAAACGCTGAACAGCACCACGGTAATCAAGCCCGCCGTGATGGAATATTTAAATCGAGTGGAAACCACTCCGCCGATTTCCGCGGTTCCCTCTCTCATGGTGTAGCTCTGCGTGGTCGCCGAAGCGATGGTCGTATCGGATACCGGTGCCAGATTGTCCCCGAAGGTTGCCCCGCCCAAAAGCGCCGCGGCCATAAACACCGGGTCCGCGCCCAAAAGCACCCCTGCCGGATAAAGCACCGGCGCCGTGGAGAACAAGGTCCCGATGGAGGTTCCCGTGGATGTGGCGATCACACAGGCGGCCACAAAAGAAAAGGCCACGAACAGACCTCCCGAGAGGCCGATCTGCTGTCCCAGCCAAACGAAGCCGTAGGCGATCCCGCTCTTGCCCATCAATCCCGTAAACAATCCCACCACCAGCAGGATCATGATCAGGATGCTGTTGCTCTTCTTGGACATTCCGGTCATGACGGCGTCCCAATAAGCGCTCCAATCCTTACTGAAAAAGCAGCCGATCATCAGGGCGACCAGCCCGCCCATGGCCAAAGCATCCATCTTGAACACCTTGAATACGATGAAAAACACGATGCAGAACACCGTAAAAATCAACATGGGGAACAAGCCTACCAAATATCCCCCATGGAACTCCAGCCGTTTCTTTTTCTCGTCCATTTATCTTTCCTCCTCTTTCATGCGCCGCAGCAGTGTTTCGATCTCCCGGGGATTTGCCTTGGGAAAGTGCACGGACAAATACCAGGGGAAAATCTGATGCAGCCAGAGCTGATAACGATTGGTAACGGTAAACATCTCATTTAAAATTTCGATAAAGTCCTCCACCGATTCGATTTCCGAGGTCAATTGCTGAAACTCTTCTAAAAAACTACCGTATTCTTTTAATCCGAAGTAGGAAATAACCCCCACGTCCACCTGAACCATCGTCTTTGACATTTGGCAAAGCTGTTCCGCCGTGAAGTTTCCGCTGCGGGCAAACTTCAGCAGGTCGGGGAAAATGTGCACACCCAGCGCACGAATTTCGCCGGACAGCATAACCGTCGTGGTGAAATACTGATTGTGGATTCCCGCCCCGCTGGTGGAGTATCCCTTCTTTAAAAAATAGACGTCCCGGGGCTCCTCCACCCAGATTTTCTCCGTGTGTTCCATCACTCGAGCCTTAAATTCCCTCAGCTTCTCATTCATTTCCCTCACCCCCCGTCAATTCGAACGTCACCAGGATATAGTCCTCTCCAAACAGCAGGTTCTCCCAAACCCGTTTTCCGATTTCCGGCAGCTTGGGAACATCCTCCTCCACTACCTGGAGCACCGCCACCGCGGGTACGCCCTCCGTAATCTCATCGTAATTGATGGATAGATACTGGAAGTCCAGCTCCATGTTCATCCGTCCCGGCGGCTGCTGGGACATGTCCTCCGTGTTGCAGTCCTGCGGGTCGATGATCAGACGATACGGACAATACATCTGCCCTCCGGCCACCACCGCGTGACTCTGCACGCTTCGATAGGGGAAGGTTTTTTTCAGCTCCGCGCAAATCTTGGGGTTGAATTCGGATAAAAGCTCCGCTTTTACCTCCACATCCAGCGCGTCCCAACGGATTTTCACAAATTCTCTCGACATCAATTCACCTCTTTCTGCCACTGCTGTCTTCAACGTTACTTAGCCCCTATTCTACCGAGCGGTCACCGGCCAGTCTGTAAAGCAGTTTACAAAAATTTATTTTATTCAGAAAATTTATTTTTTTCAGAGTAAACATTTTTTTACCTTAAGGACCGTATGAAAAAAGGGGAAAGCGCCCATCGCTTTCCCCTTCTTGATCCTCCCTCGTTCGCAGTCAGACACTCGTTTTAACCTTGCGAAGCCGGTGTTTCCGAACGTTCCGCTTTTGGGATGCGGTTTTCGTAATAGTTGGTTCCCCACACTCCGGCGATGATGAACACGCCGCCTAGAATCTGATACCAGTGCAGAGCCTCGTGGAGCCACAGCACTCCCGCTAAAATGGAAATCACCGTGGCCAGATTATCAAAGACCGCCGCATTGGCCGCCTTCATTTTGGACAGCATGTAATTCATGCAGAAGAAGGCCACCACCGAAGCCAGAGCCCCCAGATAGACCACCGCCTGCATGGCGCTGGCGGAACGGAAGGGAGCCTGATACATTTCCGTCAGGTTGCCGCGAACCAGTCCCTGAACCACCGCGATGACATTGAAGACGATGGCGCCCAGCCAGATCATCACAAAGGTGATCTCTACCGAGGTGAAATATTTCGAGTATTTTCTGGATAGAACGTTTTGTGTCGAACCTCCCGTAATCGAGATCAACAGGAGCAGAATTCCGAAAAAGCTGCCTTCTTCCCCCGAGCTTTTGGCGAAGACCACCGTGATCAGCACCCCGATTACGGAAGAGAGAATAAACCCCCACTGAACTGCCGCGGGCTTTTCTTTGAGAATCACCACGCCCAGCAGACTGACAAAAATCGGCATCAGCGACACCATGATTCCCGCCTGTGAGGTGGTGGTAAACCGCAGTCCGTTGGCCTCGAAAATAAAAGCCATCACCGGATAAAAAACGGAAAGGAGAAGGACGCCCTTAATCGGTTTTCCTTTAAAGTCCACTTTAATGAGCCCAAACAGTAAAAGTATGGTCAAGATCAAAGCCGCGATCCCGAACCGATAAGAGAGAAGGATCATGGGAGTCAGATCCGCCAGTCCCTGCTTGCTGAACAGGAAGGAGAGACCGAAAATAAGACACATGACGATTCCGGCCAGATAGGGTGACAATTTTTGAAACAATCCGGCTGACGCCGCAGGCGGCGGTGACTGTTGGTGATTCATGGTGCCGTACCTCCTTTGAGAAGCGGATCGCCTAAACCCAGGAGGCGCTGGGCGCTCCCCCGGGCTTAAACGTCGTCGGTCAATCCTTTTGTTTGATCAGCGCGTCGACGCCTTTGGCGCCCCGGCCCTTTTCATAGAGGAACAAGGGATTGATATCGATTTCCTCGATTTCCGGCTTGGACAGCACCAGCTTGGACATGGCCATCAGCGCGTCGATCAGCGCGTCTTCATCGTAAACCGTTCCTCGAGCGCCGTGAAGGATCTTCGACAGCTTGGTCTCCGCGATCATCTCCGCGGCGTCGGTTCTGGAAATCGGCAGCAGGCGCAGAGCGATGTCTGCGAACACCTCCACGTAGATCCCGCCGGTACCGGCCATGATCACCGGTCCGAACTGAGGGTCCTGTTTCATACCCAGGATCACTTCCAGGCCGGCTGGCGCCATTTCCTGCACCAGTACGCCGTCGATTTTCGCATTCTTATCGTAATTTCCCGCGTTTTTCAAGATCGTCTCATAGGTATCCTCGGCAGCTTCCGCCGCCACACCCACGAACACGCAGCCCGCGTCTGTCTTATGCTGAATGTCCGGTGAAAGAATCTTCATGACCGACGGTCCCGGAAGACCCGCCGCCAGCTGCCGCGCTTCCGCCGGGCTGTGCGCCACAAAGCTTCCCGCCATGGGCACACCGTACTGGGAAAGAAGGTTTTTCGCATCCAGTTCGTTCAAAAATGTACTCATTCTAGCATTCCCCCTTTCCGCATCCGCAGGACGCGTCGGAAGCCTCGGCTTCCACCCGGTCCAGGAACCGGCGGTATTTCAATCCGCAGACCGCCGCGTTGACACACTCCAGCGGCGTGTCATAGGTGTAGATTCCCTTCTGCGCCAGAGCCTCTCTGGCGGGACGCACGTATTCGCCCGCCATGATGCAGATGTAGACCGGCTTTTTCTTTCCGTAGCCTTCGTCCGCCAGAAGCTTGGCCAGCGCCTCGCCCAGCTCTTTTCTAGGCAGGAAGGTGGGAGTCACGGTGATGAAAATCACGCTGTCCACCTGGTCGTCATCGATGACGGTCCGCAGGCTCTCCACGTGATGCGCTACGCTTGCGGAAGCCGTGATATCCGCATAGCCTTCCGGCGAACAGATATTGGCCATGTCCGGCAGGACCTGAGCCAGCTTCTTTTTGGTTTCGTCGCTCACCGTGGGCAAGCGCAGGCTTCCCTCTTCCATGAAAGCGTCCGTGCAGTAGATGCCCGGCCCGCCTGCCTGAGTCAGGATAAAGCAGCGATTGCCTTTGGGTAAAATGCTGCTGTCAAAGGCCTGGAGAGTGTCCAGCAGATCCTTGAAGGTATAGACGCGAAGGATGCCGTACTGACGGAAGGCCGCGTCGTACACCGCGTCCGCCCCCGCCAGGGAACCGGTGTGGGAATTGGCCGCTTTGGCGCCGATCTCGCTGCGTCCTACCTTGAGCACCACCACCGGCTTTTTCCGAGCGATCCGAGCCAGGGTGTCGATCAGCTCCCGACCTTTGGGATAGCCTTCCATATACATGCCGATCACCTTGGTGTCGGGATCGTTTTCGTAGTATTCCAGCAGGTCGATGAAGTCCACATCCGCCATGTTTCCGATGGAAATGAACTTGTTCATGGCCATGGGCACCGGCTGGGACGCGCCCCACATCAGCAGAGAGGCTGCGATGGAACCGCTCTGGGAAATAAAGCTGATTCCGCCCACCTTGCTGTTCTCCGCCTTGGGCAGATGGGTTTCCACGAAGGTGGTGTCCACCCGGCTCACGTTGTCGATCAGGCCGATGCAGTTGGGGCCCACCACGCGGATGCCCCATTTCTTAGCGGTGTCCATCAGACAGGCCTGACGCTTAGCGCCGTCCTCCGTCTTGACCTCGCCGTAGCCTGCCGCGGCGCACACGATGACTTTCACATCGTTCTTCTGCCGCATCCGCAGCTCCAGATCGTCCATGAGATCGAAAATCATGTGAGACGGTGTGATCAGAACCACCAGCTCCACGGTGTCTTCCACCTGGGAAAGCTTTTTATGGCAGGGAATCCCTAAAATTTCCGTCTCCGTCACATTGATGGGAAAAATCTTTTTGGGATACCCGATATTGATCATATTATCCAATATGGTATACCCTGCCTTCAACGGATTGCCGCTGGCCCCCACGACCGCGACGTTTTCCGGATTGAACAGGGCGTCTAACGCTTGTTTCATATGTCACCTCTGCAATTTATGCTGAAAGAATCAATACGCCGCCGGCCCAATACCGGGGAGGCGACGTATTCAATGGAGAGATTGCCGCGCCGTAAGGATAGAGGCGCGCGGCGGTCAGTTTTGCGTTGTTACAGGGATGCCAGCTTCTTCAGCCGTTCCCACTTGGTGTCCACGAGCTCCTGGATTTCCGCGATTTCATCATCGTTGAGATGTTTGAACTTCTTCATCCGCTTGACGTAATCCTTGATGGGCTTGGGCTCCTTGTATTCCTTGTTGATGACGAACTTGCCGTCGATGACCTCAAACAGCGGGAAGAAATTGCATTCCACCGCCATGCGGGCTACTTCGATGCTGGTATCCGGTTTGATTCCCCAGCCGGTGAGGCAGGGATTGTAAACGTGGATATAAGCCAGACCTCTTTCGGAGGCTTCCATGGCCTTCTCGATCTTGGCCACCATGTCCGGGATAAAGGCCGGGCTGCAGGTGGCCATATAGGGGATGTCGTGCATCGCCATGATCATGGGGAAGTCCTTCTTGTGCTGGCGCTTTCCGCCCCGTCCTTCCGCGCTCACCGGAGTGGTGGTGGTCCAGGAATACTTGGTGGTTGCACTGCTTCTCTGATATCCGGTGTTCATGTAGCCTTCGTTATCGTAGCAGATATAGATCAGCTTATCGCCCCGTTCCGCGGCGCCCGACAGGCACTGCATTCCGGCATCGGTGGACGCGCCGTCGCCCGCGAACGCGACCACGTTCACCTTGCGGCCCACCTTTTCATAATGCATCTTGATTCCGGCCAGCATGGAAGCCACGTTGTCCAGCAGAGGGAAGAACACCGGGGTTTTTCCGCCGCTCTCCGTGTCCCAGCCTACGACGCCTACGCCGCCCATGCACCCGGGAGGTACCGCGTAAATGGTATTGGGTCCCAAAACCTTCATGCAGGTTCTGAGGGTCAGTTCTACGTTGCATCCCACACAGGCGGAAACACCCGGGGAGATCATATCTTCCATTGAAGCTAATTTATCGATCACATTCATGTTTTCCGTACCTTCCTTTCCTTACACCATCAACCAGACGGTTTCGCTGTTCTTCTTCGCTTCTGCCGCCTGCTTGATCAGGTCGATGACGTCCACCATCATTTGGATGGAGATGTCCTCGCCGCCCAGGCCGCCTACCACGGGCACGGAGGGAATCCAGCCGCAGCTGTCGTAAAGAGCGGTTTTCACTTCCTGATAAACGATGCCGGTATCCCAGCCGAAGGACACGTTCTTGTCCACTACGCCGAAGGCTTTCACGTTCTTCAGCGCGTCGATGATTCTGGCCTTGGGGAAGGGACGGATCAGACGCATGCGGACCAAGCCGCACTTGATCCCGTTGGCCCGCTGTTTGTCCACGGCGTCCTTGGCCGCTCCGGACATGGAACCGGTGGTGATCAGCGCGTATTCCGCGTCTTCCATCCGATACGTCTCAATGGCGCCGCCGTAGCTTCTGCCGAACAGCTCGCCGAATTCTCTGTCTACCTCGTCGATGACCTCCAAAACCGCCTGCTGTGCTTTCAGATGCTTGTAGCGGTACTCCATCAGCAGGCCGCCGTTGGTCAGCGGGTCTACCGCCATGGGGTGCTCCGGATCCAGCAGGATGTGGTCGGGATGGTACTTGCCCAGGAACGCATCCACCTTTTCCTGTTCGGGAACCAGCACACGTTCGGTCATGTGGGACAGATAGAATCCGTCAAAGCAGACGTTGATGGGCAGGAGAGCCCGTTTGTTCTCCGCGATCTTATAGGCCTGAACCACCAGGTCCAGAATTTCCTGGTTGTCTTCCGCGTGAATCTGAACCCAGCCGGCGTCTCTCACGGACATGGAATCCTGCTGGCCTCCCCACACGCTCTGAGGAGAGATCATCTCCCGGTTGACGATGGCCATGACGATGGGCAGCCGCAGGGTGGAAGCCCGGAAATAAGGCTCATACATCAGCGCCAGTCCTTGGGAAGCGGTGGCGGTAAAGGTTCTGGACCCGGCCAGAGAGGCGCCGGTGACCACGCTCATGGCGGTCAGCTCGGATTCCACCTCGCTCATGGCGGCGTCAATTTTACCGTCCGCCGCAAACTGGGTCAAATATTCCACCACAGGGGTCTGCGGTGTGATGGGATAAGCCGCGATGACATCCGGTTTTGCTAAAGCAGCGCCGAGTGCAGCAGCCATGTTTCCATTTACTACATCTATCTTCTGCATTATTTTCCCTCCTCCGGTATCATATCAATCGCGTCTTTGGGGCATTCGTGAGCACAGATGCCGCAGCCCTTGCAATAATCATAAGAAATCTCAAATTTTCCATCCTTCTTGCTGATGGAGTTGACCGGGCAGTGGAGGAAACAGATACCGCACTTGATGCACTTTTCCTGATCCATGACCGGGCGCTGCGTCCGCCAGTCGCCGGTGGCCAGCACGTGAATGCCGTCCGCGCCGATGGGCACGATGTACTTGCTCTTGAATTCCATCTTCCACTCTTTTTTCGGTCCGCAGGAATCCGTGGCCGCCTGGGTCTCTCCCACCTTGGTCACTTTCACGGCTTCGTAGCCCTTGTACAGCGCTTCCTTGTTCTTCGCGCCCCACAGCTCCTCCACCTTCTCCGCCACGGCGTCTACCGATACCATGCCGGTGGCTTTGCAGAAGGCGCCCAGCATTACGGTGTTGGTAATGTTTCTGCCGATGGTTTCCAGCGCGATGGTGGTGGCGTCCAGCAGAGCGACCTCCGTCACGTTCTCCGGCAGGTTCAATTCTTCCGGAGACTGCTTGGTGTTGAGGATCAGCATGCTGTTGGCGCGGATTCCCTCAAATACGTCCACCGCGTTCATGATGGTGGGGTCCAGCACCATGACCATGTCCGGATTGTAAACTCTGTTCTTGGGACGGATGGGCTCCTCGCTGATGCGGATGAAGGCCGTTACCGGCGCGCCCTGCCGTTCAAATCCGAAGAACGGAATGGAATTTCCATATTTGCCGTCCATGATGGCGGCGTAAACTAACGCTTCGGCGGCTTTTACCGAACCCATGCCGCCTCTGCCGTGTATTCTAATTTCTTTCAAAGTTCCTACCTCCCTAATTTTATCTCTGCAGACAGCTTCCCGTGGACGGTCCTCCTACGAAGGTACCGTTCTCAACCATTACGTTTCCTCCCTTGATGGTCATGACCGGCCATCCGGTGACCCGTTTCCCCTCGTAGATGGAAAAATCGGATCGGGAGGAAAGCTGTCCGGCGGATACTTCCCTGGTCAGGTTGAGGTCCACGATCGCCACGTCCGCGTCGCTTCCCGGAAGCAGCGTACCCTTTCTGGGATACACGCCGAAGATCTCAGCCGGTTTCTTGGTCATATGGGTGATCAGATGCTCGATGGGCAGTCCTCTCTTCACCACTCCTTCGGAAAGAAGCACGGGAAGATGGGTTTCCAGCGCCGGATAACCGGGGACGGCATCCCACATCGAGCCGCTTTCATTCTTTTCCGCCCGGGTTTGAGTCACGTTGTCCGTGCCGATGGTATCGACGATGCCGTCGTCCACCGCTCGCCACAGCGCTTCCACATCCGCCTCGTCCCGGAAGGGCGGTTCCATTTTAATGTCATACGTTCCGCTGCAATTTTTCGTCACGGAAAGATAAGGGCTGGTGGTCTCCACATGGACCAGCCGGTTGAACGGCTTGATCTCTCTCAGCCGCGCGATGGCCTCCTTGGAGGACATGTGAACGAAGTACACCGGCACTCCGCTCTGCTGGGCCAGGAAAGAAAGACGCATCACCGCCTCCTCCTCCGCCATGGCCGGATGGGTGTCCGTCCAATCCTGAACGCTGGCTTGCTCGCCCTTTTCCGCCCGCACCAGAGCGTTGGCTCTCCGTACCAGGTCCCTGTTTTCCGCATGGGAACACAGGATGCAGGGCTTCCCGGAGCGCTTCATCTCCTCGAACACATCCATGATGAAGGCATCGTCCACGTCGGGGATCATCCCCGGAATTCCGTTCATATACACCTTGAACGAGGTGATTCCCAGGTGGCGGACACAGTCGCCCAGTTCCTTCTTCTGTTCCTCCGTACCGATCACCAGATGGGGAATGATATCCGTGTAGGACGTCCTTCCGATCTCTTCCATGATCTGGGGGAAGGTGCGAAAATGGGATTCCGGTCCTCCGAAGTGTACGCCGATGGTGGTAACGCCCCCCATCAGAGCGGATCGGGTTTCCGTGGCCAGCTCCGTGGAGAGCGGCGCGAACAGGCCCAAATGCACGTGGGGATCGATGATGCCCGGAAGCACATATCTGCCCCTGGCATCGATCGTCCGTT
>CAUHLX010000086.1 GCA_959606705.1 uncultured Bacillota bacterium
TTCGAATCGTCAAGAATCTAACCGTTCGACGGTTCAAGGCGGTCCCGATAAATTAGAGTCACACTGTATAAAAGATAATATCGCCCTAGTAATCGCTGAAATAGAACGATTTTACCGCTAAATTTAACCTTTTGGGATAAAAAGGCCAGATAAAAGATAATATCGGGAGCGGATGGGGAGCTTTCGAATCGTCAAGAATCTAACCGTTCGACGGTTCAAGGCGGTCCCGATAAATTACAGTCACACTGTAATTTTTTTTGACTTTTTTCCAGAATAAAAAGTGAAATGTCTGAAAATTTTTATAATACCTATTGACAAACACCAGACGTGGGAGTATTCTAGGTTAAAATTACAGTGAAAAAGAAAAAAATTTACGTATTACTAAAATTCCCTGTTTATTTGCCGCAAGTTTGGATTTCGTTTTCACTGTAATTGCTGTTGATATAAAATATGAGGAGAGAAAAGAGATGAACGAGATCTATGGAAAGATCAGAAAAATACGGCAGGGTAAGAATATCACGTTGAAGGAATTGAGTGAAAAAACGGGTTTATCCTTGAGCTTTTTATCTCAGGTGGAGCGGGGGAAGTGTGACATTACGCTGATGTCTTTGGGCAGAATCGCCAACACCCTGGGAATCGATTTGAAGAAATTGTTCGATGGACCGGACGAAGCCGCTTATTACCATAAACGGGAGGAGTTCAAAAAGCTGGATACCGGACACTCCTTTCTGATCTATGAAAAGATGAGCAGCGATTTCGAGGGAAAAAAGCTCGATGCCATTCGAGTAACCTGCAAGCCTCATCGCAAGACCGAATACGAGCCGCATGACGGTGAGGAGCTCATTTACGTATTGGAGGGAATCGCCACGGTAACGGTGGACGGAGAGTGCTATCAAGTGCACCCCGGCGAATGCATTCATTACCCTTCTTCATTGCCCCACATTCTGGCAAACGACCAAGATGAGGATATGGTGGCGGTGATCGCCATCACTCAGCTGGTGTATTAGCGCGGTCTCCGACGTCGAGATCATTTTTTACATAGGGATTCCTACGGGGAAGCGCTTCGGACATTGCCCTGTATTATTATTGATAAAAATATAATTTGAGTAAATTTTAACACATTGTTATTTAAAACAGGGGAGGAAGGCTCATGAACGCAAAGGTGGAACGGTTTTTGAACCCCATGATTCGCACCGCGCCGGAAGACGTTACGATTCCTATCTTCGATCGGGCGGAACAGCTGGAACGGGAGGGGACCAGGGTCATTCACATGGACTTGGGAAGGCCGGATTTCGACACGCCTCAGAGGGTGAAGGAGGCTGCCATCGAAGCTCTGCGGCAAGGAAAGGTACATTATACGTCTCTCAACGGGATTCCGGAATTGAAGGACGCCATCGCCCGCCGGGAATGGGAGGAACATGGAGTACGGGTGGACCCGGAGCGGGAGGTGATGGTGACGGTGGGCGCAAGTGAGGCGCTGTTTCATATCTGGCTGAACTTCCTGGGGCCAGGTGACGAGATTTTGATGCCCACACCATGCTACTGCGCCTATTTGTATCTCATCGCCTGCCTGGGGGCCAAGGCGGTGGAGGTGCCCATGATCAGGGAAGGGCAGGCGGCCTTTGATATTCGGGAGTTTGAACGGAAAATTACGCCGCGGACCAAGCTGTTTCTTTTGAATTCACCAGGAAATCCCTCCGGATACGTCTTCGATCGAACGGAATTGTCACAGATTGCGGAGCTGGCAATTCGCCACGATTTGCTGGTCATTTCGGACGAATGCTACGATCATTACCTGTTTTCGGGGGAGCATGTGAGCATCGCTTCTCTTCCGGGAATGAAGGAACGGACGATCACGGTGAACTCCACGTCCAAAACCTTTTCCATGACCGGATGGCGAGTGGGATACGCCATGGGAGCCGCGGATTTGCTGGAACCGTTGGAGGTGTCTCACGGAAATCTGATCCTGTGCGCACCTTCCTTCGCACAGTATGGAGCGGTGGAGGCTTTCGACGGCGTCAAATCGGAGCTCAAAGGGATGCGGGAAGAATTCCGAAAGCGTCGGGACTGCGTTGTCGAAGCGATGAGGGAAATCGGCTGTCTGCCGTTTGTGGAGCCGCGGGGAGCGTTCTACCTGTTCTTTGACGTTTCGCCCTTGGGAATGAACGGCATGGAATTCTGTGTTAAATTTCTGGAAGAGTATCAGGTCACCGGTTCTCCCGGAGAGGTTTATGGACGGGATTATTCCGACTATGTGCGGCTGGCCTACACCTGCTGTCTCGACGACGTCCGAGAGGCCATGAAACGTCTAAAGGAGATGGTCCGAAAATGGAACTGAGATGATCCGATGTTTCCAAAGAGTTAAGTCATCCCTACATTCTCAATTTTACGGATAGGAGGAAAACCATGAAAATCGCAACAGATATCGGAGGTACCTTTACGGACATCGTGTACATTGACGAGAAGGGCGGAGTCGGAGTCGATAAGGTACATACTACGCCGCCCAACTTTGAAAAGGGAGTCATGAATTCCATTCGCAAGTGCGGAGACCGGATCGACCCGGCGGAGGTAGTCAGCTTCATTCACGGAACCACGGTGGTGATCAACGCGCTGACGGAGAAAAACGGAGCCAAGACCGCCCTCCTTACCACCAAGGGCTTTCGGGACATCTATGAAATCGCCAGAGGCAACCGGCCGGATCTGTTCAATATGAGATTTCAAAAGTCCGTTCCGGTGGTTCCGCGGTATTTGAGACGAGAGGTGGAGGAACGAATCAGCTATCTGGGGGAAGAGCTGGCCCCCCTCAATCGGGAGGATGTGGAACACTGGGTGGCGTACTTCCGGGAGGAGGGAGTGGAATCCATCGCGGTGATGTATTTGAATTCCTATATCAATGACGCCCACGAACGGGAAACCGTTCGAATGATCCACGAGCTTTGGCCGGAAGTATACGTCACGGGGTCTTATGAAGTTACCAAGGAATGGCGGGAATATGAACGGACCAGTACCACCGCGCTCAACGCCTTCGTCCGGCCGGTGGCTGCCGCCTATATCGATCAGCTGGAGGCGGAACTGGAAGCGGAAGGAATTCGTTCTCCCAAATATATCATGCAGTCCAACGGCGGGACCACCACCTTCGAGAAGGCCAAGGAGACGCCCATCAACATGGTGGAATCCGGTCCGGTGGCGGGGATTTACGGCGCCGCGATTTTAGGAAAGATGCTGGGCGAGGAGAAAATCATCGCCTTTGATATCGGCGGCACCACCGCCAAATGCTCGCTGATCGACGGCGGTGAGGTGAAGGTGACCACCGACTATAAAATCGATAAAAACCCCAGGACCGCCGGGCATCCCATCAAGGTACCGGTGGTGGATATTGTGGAAATCGGCAACGGAGGCGGATCCGTCGCTTGGATCGACGACCGCGGATCGCTCAAGGTAGGACCCGTGTCCGCAGGCGCGTTCCCTGGCCCCATCGCTTATGGAAAAGGAGGGGAAGCCCCCACGACTACCGACGCCAACTTGATTGCCGGGCGGCTTTCCGCGGAAAACTTCGATATGGACGTGGATTTGAGCCGAGTGGAGGAAGGAATCCGCAAGGTGGTGTCGGAACCCCTTGCCATTTCCCTGGAAGAAGGCGCTCTGGGAATCATCCGTATTGCCAATTCCAATATGCTGAACGCTTTGAAGCTGGTATCCGTCCGCAAGGGGTACGATCCTCGGGAATTTTCGCTGGTCGCCTTCGGCGGCGGCGGTCCGATGCACGCCGCGGCGCTGGCCAAGGAGCTGGGGATTAAGAAAGTGATCATTCCGCTGGTGGCCTCGGTGTTTTCCGCCTGGGGGATGCTGATGACGGATTTGCGGCAGGACGACATCAAGACCAATATCGTCCGGCTGGGCCCCGCCACGGATTATGAGGTCATCAATCGCCTGTGGGAAGAGATGGAGCGGAACGCACTGGACGAGTTTGCGGAGAAGGGAATCGACAGAGAACACGTGGTGTTTCTGCGGAATCTGGACATGCGGTACGCGGAACAGGAACACACGGTCAAGGTGGTACAGGGGACGGAAACGCTTTCCCCGGAAACCATCGGCGGGATCGTGGAACGGTTCCATCAGGAGCATGAAAAAGCCTATTCCTTCCGAATGGAAGACAGCGCCGCCGAAATCGTCAATCTCCACCTGATCTCTTATGGGCGTGTGGACAAGCCGGCCGTGGCGGAGCTTGAGGATCGGAGCGGCACACCGGAAGATACGGTGAAGGAGGTGCGGCCCGTTCTGTTTGAGGAAGAGGGAAAGCTGGATACCAACATCTACTTGAGAGAAAAAATGCCCAAAGGCATGAAGGTGGAGGGCCCTGCCATCATCGAGGAGGTCTCCGCTTCCACTCTAATCTATCCGGGCATGTGGGCCGAGGTAGATCCTTATGGCGATTTGATTATTTATACGGGGGTGTAAATCATGAACGAAAAGAAAATGGATCAGATTACGCTGGACATCATCAAGGATTCGCTGGCTTCGGCCGGAGAAGAGATGTTTGCTTCGATCGCGCGTTCCTCCAAAAGCCCGGTCATTTACGAGGTGCTGGATTTTGCTTCCGGGATCACCGACGCTTCCGGAAAGCTGCTGACCCAGGGAAACGGGGTGACCGGATTCGTTGGCATGCTGGGAGGAATGGTTCAGGAGGTTTTGAAGAAGTACCACCAAGTGGGCAACATGAAAAAGGGAGATATCTTCATTACCAATGACCCCTATAGCGGAGGCGGTTCCCATCTCTCCGACGTGGGAATGGTAATGCCGATCTTTGACGGGGACCGGCTGGTGGCCGTGGGCGTGGCCAAGGCGCATTGGACGGAGGTCGGCGGCAAGGAACCCGGCTCCTGGTCGGTGGACGCCAAAGAGGTGTATCAGGAGGGAATCCAGTTTCCTTGTTTGAAGCTGGCCAGCGAAGGCGTGATGGACCCCAACCTGCTGGATTTGATTCGGGCGAACGTACGGTTTCCGGAGCAATCCCTGGGAGACATGTGGTCGCAGATCGCGGGACTCAAGACCGCGGAAAAAAGAATCCTGGAAATCTGCCGGAAATTCGGAACCGACACCCTGCTGCTGGCCATCGAACGGCTGCTCAAGCGGAGCGCGGAAGCTTCGCGGAATTTGGTGCGGAAGCTGCCTCAAGGGGAATTCTCCGCCCGGGAGTGGATCGATGATGACGGCCTGGGAACCGGCCCCATCAATGTAGACGTAAAAGTTACGATCCGGGACGGAAAGTTCATCGTGGATTTTACGGGCACACACGATCAGGTGCCGGGACCCATCAACCTGCCCAACGCGGCGCTGATCTCCACCTGCCGGACCATCTTCCTGGCGATTACCGATTCCGATCAGGAAGTAAATGACGGGATTTTCGAGCCCATTGAAATCATCGCCAAGGAAGGCAGCATCGTAAACTGTGTGCGGCCGGCGGCGGTTTCAATCTGCTGGGAAACCATGCTTCCGGCCATCGACGCGGTGTGCAGGGCGCTGGCCGCGGCGCTGCCCGAGAAGATTCCGGCGTCGAATCTCTGCACGGTGGGAGCCTTTATCATCGCCGGCAATCAGCCGGAAACCGGGGACCCTTATATCAACGTGGCACCTTCTCTGGGCGGCTTTGGCGCGGGCCTGGGAATGGACGGGCAATGCGCCCAGTTCTGCCTGACCGACGGCGAAACCTTCAACATTCCCGCGGAGGTGCTGGAGTCCCGATACGGATATCTGGTGGAGAATTACGGGCTGAACACGGAGCCGGACGCAGGCGCGGGCCAATGGCGCGGAGGTCCGGGGGTCATTCGCCAATACCGGATGCGAGTGGACGGCGTGTATTTTACCGGCGCGTACGGCAGGTTTAAATTCAAGCCCTGGGGGTTTGCCGGCGGACAGGACGGTTCCCACAACTACTTTGAGGTTCTGAGAGCCGATGGCTCCGTGGATGAGCCGAGAGGAAAGGCGGCGCGGCTGAGGCTGGACCGGGGAGATGCGCTGAAGGTGACCACCTGCATCGGCGGCGGATACGGAGACCCGTTGAAACGGCCGGCGGAACAGGTGGCAATGGACGTGAAGAACGAGTATATCACGCCGGAAATCGCAGAGCGGGTATACGGCGTCAAGGTGAGCGCGGACGGTCGGCTGCTGGGCGTGACGGAAGCCAGAGCGTGACCGGAGGATCAGGCGCCAAGAGCCGGAGAGATTCAAAAGCGAAGACATGGAGGCATAAGGAGGTGCTATTCACATGACAGAAAATCCAAAAGAAAAGACTCAGGTAATCGACGAACCATTAAAAGCAATTCCACTGGATCAGCGGCAGCATTGGCTGACCCCGGCCATGATTTTCGGGGGACTGGAGTTCTGCGTTCCGGTTATGATGATCGGTTCCACGCTGATCGGCAGCTTCAGCATTCCTTCCATTTTGATTCTGGCGGTGGTCACCATGCTTTGCGTGACCCTTCCCATCAACGCGGTCAGCGGTTATGTGGGAGCCAAGACGGGGAAATCGTCTTCGGTGTCGGCCAGGCTCTGCTTCGGCGACAAGCAGGCCCGCTTCCTGGTGGGCGTGGCCATTGCCGTGGTGGTGCTGGGACACTGGGGGATGCAGACCGCGGTGGCCGGAAACGCCATCTGCGCGCTCATCGGTGTGGATTACACGGTGAGCCGGGGAATTTGGGCCCTCGTCACCGTCGCCGTGGGCTTGATCTTTGCGATCCCCTCCATCATGGGCTATTCTTCCATGAAATGGACGGATTACATCGCGGTTCCCGCGGGCCTGCTGCTGTGCGTATTCGGCGTGTACCTGGCGTTTAAGACCACGGGCTTCCATGAGATCATGGCCTTCAAACCGGCGGTAGGCGGGCTGTCCCTCATCGCGGGGATCAATCTGATCGCCTCGCTGAACAGCGCGCAGAGCGTGATCGCCATGGATTACACCCGCTTCGCCAAGCCCACCTGGTCGGACAACATCAAAATACCCTTTGGGATTATCGGCGTGGGTCTTCCTTTGATCATGGTAGGCTCCATGATGGCCATCGGAAACGGAACCCCCGACATCGTCAAGGTCATGTCCGATTTGGGCTTCCCGATCTGGGGCTTTCTGGTGCTGTGGCTGTCCACCTGGACCAGCCAGCTGGTCAACAATTACTCCGCGGGCCTCAGCCTGGCCAACGCGTTCAACGCCAACTCCAATAAAGGACGGATGATCGTGACCTTCGGCGCCACGCTGTTCGCCACGGTTCTGGCATTGATGGGAATTTTGGAGCACCTGACGGATTTGTACGCGGTAACCGGACTGGTTTTCCCGGCCATCGCCGGCGTCATCATCGCCGATTTCTTCCTGAGAGATAAAGGATACGAGTATGAGGCGGGAGACTGGAACTGGATGGCAACCGTGGCCGTAGCCATCGGAGGTTTGGTGGGCTTTTTGACCACCTACGTAGTTGTGGTGGGAATCCCGGTGGCGCAGACGCTGATCGTGACCATTGCCATTTACTACGGAATCATGAAAGCAAAGGTTGGAAAAGCGCAGACCGCGTAACGGATACGGCGTGACGGCGGAGGACAGGAGACCGATTATGAGAAAAACGCTGAACAAGCAGGCGATCATCGAAATTCTTTACGGCTCGGCGTTCATGAGCACGGGAGCAGGCGGAACTCTGAAAACGGGGCTGCGGATGCTTGCGGAGCTGGAACGAGACGTGGAAATTTCATTGGAGCTGATCACCGCAGACGAATTAAGGGAAGGAGAACTGGCCGCTATGACGGTGGGCTACGGCAGTCCGGACGCGTTCCTGGACACGGCCTTCGGCATGGAAGCGGTATACGCTTTTGAAGGCCTTCAACAGCTGCTGAGTCAGGAAGGCCGTCGGGTAGGCGCGCTGTATTCCTTGGAATATGCCGGTTTCAATTCCTTTACTCCGATGTATGTGGGAATTCGCACGGGAATCCCGATTTTGGATGTGGACTGCAATGAGAAAGCCATTCCTAATTTTGAAAAATCCCTTCATACGGTCCGCGGGGGCGTTACCGCGCCTCTGGTGCTGGGGGGAGGGACCGGCGACGTGATGATCGTCAAGCCGAAACGGGAAAACGATTTCCCAATCATAGAAAGGGTCATTCGCCAGATGTGTGCCATCTATGGGCAGAAGCTGGCGGTGGCCACCGGAGTGACCGATGAAAAGGGAATCCGGAGGACCACCATCCCCGGGGCCGTGACACACGCGTGGGAGGTGGGGCAAGCGCTGTTGGCGGCAAAGACGGCGCTTTCGGGGCAGGCGACCCCCACGCCGGAACAGTCGGTGGCTTGTCTGGAAGGTCATCTGCGCAGCGTATCCCCGGTGGTCACCCTCTGTGCAGGGACGGTGGTCAGGCTGGATAAGACCGCGGCGGCCTCCTATAACAAAGGCTTTGCGGTGGTGGAAGAACCCGGCGGAAGGCGCTGTTCCGTTGGCTTCAAAAATGAGACCCTGCTGGTGAAGGAAGGGGAACATGTACTGGTTACCGTACCGGACAATATCTGCACTTATCGGCTGGATGACTTGGAACCGATCACCAATTCGGAGATTACGGAGGGTACGCGCATCGGCGTCTGCGCGCTTCCGGCTCCGCGGGTTTGGTGGGAGGAAGCGGGAGGCTTTGAATTGTATCGAGATATGCTTGCGGAAATCGGGTACGAGGGCGGCCCCGTTCCCATGCCCCATAGCTGACAAACAGAAAGAGAACCTTGTACAAAGGTTCTTTTTTTTATGCGGCTGAATACACTAGAAAAAACGAATGAATTTTATTCCGGAAGGAGAGAGAAACAAATGAAGCGCGTACCGCAGCACACACCGGTCCTGGCGCTGGCGCTATCGGCCGTTATTTTTTTGCTGGCAATCTCCTCGGTGATGCTGATTCACGTGCCCGCGGCCATCGGCGCGGAGCAGAAGCTGCCCATCTATTCCGTGGAGGGACGGGGAAAGATGGCGGCCATCACCATCGATACCGCCTGGGGCGATCAGCACATGGAGGCGATCCTGGATATCCTGGATCAGTACCAGGTCAAAGCCACGTTTTTTATGATCAAGCCTTGGGTGGACAATTACGCTGAGGAGGTCAAGGAGATCAGCGATCGCGGTCACGAAATCGGAGATCATTCCGCCACTCATCCGGATATGACCCGTTTCGGCGCGGACCAGATGCGGGAGGAAATCGGCGCCGCGGCAGATTCGGTGGAACAGCTCACCGGCGTACGTCCCAATCTGTTTCGTCCGCCCTTCGGAGCCTGCAATTCCCAGCTGGTGGAAACGGCCAACGGAATGGGGTTTCACGTGATTCAATGGTCCCTCGACAGCATGGACTGGAAGAATCTCAGCGCCGACCAGATCACGGAGCGAGTCTGCCGGGAGGTTCGGCCGGGTGCGATTATCCTGTTTCAAAACAACGGACAGTACATCGAGACCTATTTGCCGAAGATTCTCTCCGGCTTGCAAAAACAGGGGTATGAGCTGGTTCCGGTGGGTCAGTTGATCTATCAGGAACACGACCGGGTGGACCGCAGCGGCCGTCAGCTCAAGATATGAAAAACGAGGGGGAAAGAACATTGGAAAACGCATTT
>CAUHLX010000087.1 GCA_959606705.1 uncultured Bacillota bacterium
CCGGCTGTTCCGGAAGCAGCCGGAACACATTTACGACGAAGGGGCCAACCTGCAAATCGGCAAGGCTTTTACTCTTCGAGAGGGAAACGACGCCTCGATCATCTGCTCCGGTTTGCTGGTGAAGCCTTCTCTGGATGCGGCCGAGTTGCTGGAACAAGCCGGGATGCGGGTCCGGGTGCTCCACATGCATACGATTAAACCCCTCGACGCCGAGGCTGTGGAGCTGGCAGCCAGAGAGACGGGAGCCATCGTAACGGCGGAGAATCACAACGTGATCAACGGCTTGGGCTCCGCCGTGGCGGACGTGGCGGCGGAACGCTGTCCGGTTCCCGTGCGCAAGATCGGACTGCGGGACGAGTTCGGAGAAGTGGGCTACAGACCGTATTTGGAGAAACGGTTCCATCTCACGCCGCAGGACATCGCGGAGGCGGTGCTGGAGGCGATACGGAGGAAAAAGGGATAGGGCTTGAGGTTAAGAAGTGAATAAAAAAGGACCTGCCGCAGAATCGAATTTTGCAGCAGGTCCTTTATAGGTCTGACATTTTTGACGATATTTCATCAAAGAGCGTGGAATTCGGAGGTTGACGATTCCAATACCAATGAATTTTGAGACTGGCGATCAACCGTATGTTTATGTTATAGTGGTGGTATGAATTTTGAAATCCGGTTTGAGGAGATGAAAAGCATGTCGCCCGAGGATCATCGCACCGAATATAAAAGAGAATTGACCGATCACTTAGAGCGGACGGTGGTTGGATTTTTAAACAGTCGTGAAGGAGGCCATTTCTATATCGGGATCGAAGACGATGGTTTCATTTGCGGAATCAATGATCCGGATGAATTACAGCTGAAGGTAAAGGATCGTCTCAAGAATAATATTCTACCATCTTCTATGGGATTATTTGATGTGCTGATAGAGGAGATAGAGGAGAAACAGATTCTGCATATTATTGTTTCCAGTGGAATGGAGACCCCCTATTACATAAAAAAATATGGGATGTCTCCCACTGGCTGTTTTATCCGGATTGGAAGTTCTACGGAACCCATGACAACTTCAATGATCGATGAAGCTTACTCTCGCCGCACCCACAGCTCTCTAAGCAAGATTCGTTCTCCTAGGGACGAACTGTCTTTTGCACAGTTGAAGATTTATTATGAAGAAAATGCTCTTAAACTCAATGACCAGTTTTTGAAAAACCTGGAGCTTATTACGAGTGAAGGAAAGTTAAACTATCTAGCATATCTTCTGGCGGATGAGAACGGTGTTTCCATCAAGGTTGCGCGTTATGCGGGGACTGATAAAGTAGATCTTATCGAAAATGAGGAATTCGGATATTGTTCCATTATCAAGGCGGCAAACGCAGTGCTTACACGCCTGGAAATTGCTAATATTACGAATGTCAGAATCACAAGCCGTGAACGGATCGAAAAGAAGCTGGTGGATTCTTCGGCGTTAAGAGAAGCGGTGATCAACGCCATCGTTCATAATGATTATTCGCGGGAGGTTCCTCCGGTTTTCGAAATATTTGCGGATCGAATGGTAATTACCTCTTATGGTGGACTTCCGGAAGGCATGAGTTTAGATGAATTTTATCAGGGTTGTTCGATGCCGCGCAATCGTGAATTGATGCGTGTATTTAAAGATGTCAAGCTGGTGGAGCAGTTGGGTTCCGGAATGGAACGAATCCTCCGGGCGTATGATACTTCTGTTTTTCAGTTTACGGACCATTTTTTGAAGGTGGTTTTTCCTTTTGAAAATACTGCCTATGAAAATGGCGCTAAAAATGGTGCTAAAAATGGTGCTAAAAATGGCGCTAAAAATGGTGCTAAAAATAAAGGGGAGGACGTCGAAAACAAAAAAAATGCGATACTCAATTTGATGAAATTAAAACCTGATATTACACAGAATGAGATAATAGAAGAAATAGGTGTGGGCCGTCGAACCGTCCAGCGAATGATAAAGGAATTGAAGGAGAACGGCTTGATTAAACGGGAGGGTTCGAAGCGGTCCGGCAGATGGATGATTGAAAAGAAGTAGGAAGAATTGAACCGCAGCACGTATCGAAGATTTTGGTGCTTTTAAATTATGGTGTGCTACCCGTTAAGTATACAATAGAAATATTTAAATTTTTTCTGCCTGGTGTTTCTGCCAGGCAGTTTTTATGCTGCCGACTTTAATCGTTCGTGGTATTCCTTCGGCACGGTACTTCAGAATCCAGGAACACACCTGGGCATAGGAACAGTTGTATTTCCCTGCGGTGAGGGAATAATTGTCATCATGTTCAATACAATTCTCTACGATGGAAGGCCTTTCTCCAATTAACCCATTGTAAAACAGTAGAAGCTGCTTGAATTTTATATTCGATGGCAATATCCTTATAAGACCCTTCGCCATGTAAATACGCCTGAACAACCTGTTCTTTAAACGCTGCAGAATAGTTCAAGTTTGCAGAGCGGATCATAAATGCGTTTTCGCCAAATGTTTTATATTTGGCTGCCCATTTACGGATGGAGGATTCGTTGAGCTGATATTTCCGGCCGAGCTTCACAAAAGAATTGTGACCCATCATATATTCTTTGACCACTTTTAATCATTTCCTGTGTCTACCACTGACAACGGTTATATCAACTTGAAGTTTTGCGGTTATACCCTTAAAAAGTATTTATATTTTAAAGGAAATGCGATATACTATTATGGATAGGAGGTATTGGCTATGATTAACCGACCCATTTACGTTGATAAGATTTTGACTTATGTTAATACGCCGTTTGTCAAAATTCTGACCGGAATCCGTCGCTGTGGAAAATCAACCATTCTAAGAATGTTGATGGAGGAAATGAAAAAACGGGGTGTCCGTGATGACCAGATTTTAAACTATAGCTTTGATTCTTTGGAATATGAGGATATTAAAACGGCAAAAGCTCTGTTCACCTATTTGAAACAGCAATTGTGCCCGAAAGGAAGAACTTACCTTTTTCTTGATGAGATTCAAGAGGTGAAATCATGGGAAGAAGTTGTAAATTCCCTCTTGACAGATTATGATGTAGACATTTATGTGACTGGTTCAAATTCCCGGATGATGTCTTCTGAACTATCCACCTATCTGACAGGGCGCTATATTGCATTCCGCATTTTCCCATTGTCATTTTCAGAATATATGATCTTCCGCAAAGAATACACGAAAATTCTTGATCCTCGCACAGAGCTCGCAAATTATCTGCGGCTCGGCGGTTTCCCTGCGGTCCATCTGCAAAAGTATATGCCGGACGAAGTCTACACCATCGTTAAGGATATCTACAATTCTACGATTTTTACTGATATTGTAAGGCGTAATCAAATCCGCAAAGTGGATCAGCTGGAGCGTATTGTAAAGTTTGCTTTTGATAATGTTGGGCGGACTTTCTCCGCTGCTTCCATATCCAAATATCTGAAAAGCGAAAATCGGGCTATTGATAACGAAACGGTTTACAACTATCTCAGCAAGCTGGAAAGCGCCTATATCCTTCACCGCTGTTCCCGTTTCGACGTACGGGGCAAAGAAATTTTAAAAACCCAGGAGAAATTCTACCTGGCCGACCCGGCGTTGCGTTACAGTGTATTGGGGTATTCGCCGGACAGCGTGGCCGCTATGCTGGAGAATATAATCTATCTGGAAATGCTGCGCCGCGGATATGAAGTATACGTTGGAAAACTGGACAGCGGTGAAATAGATTTCATTGCCACGAAGCAGGAAAACAAGCTGTATATTCAAGTGGCCCAGGAGATCGGTTCTCCTGAAACCGAAAAACGCGAATACGGAAGACTGCTTGACATTAGGGATAACTATCCGAAATATGTATTGCGGACAGACGCTTTTGCAGGTGGTAATTATGAAGGAATAAAGACCATGCACATTGCAGATTTCTTGCTAAGTAATGAATATTAAAAAGGGAAGGATGTGTTAGTGATGGCAGAAAGAAAATATCAATTTGAACGGCTAACACCAACAAACAATGTTGATTTAGATGTATATGAAGATGCAATCAATTATGTATTTGAAAACCCTGATGTCAAAAACATTGCAATCTCTGGCGCATATGGTGCCGGAAAAAGCAGCGTTTTAGCATCATAATCATATAAGAAGAAGTATAGCGATATAAGTTTGAATTTTAACAAGGAGTTGTGTTCAAATTGTTAAAGCCCAAAGGCCATCGGTACCTACAATCGTATTTAAACGAAAGAATAAGATTCGCATACTATCCATTTGTTTTCATTGCACGCGCAGGTTTCGTTGCTGTAGAAATAAATGGCGGGATCAATTCCGTACGATCCTCCGGATCAATGTATAATTCCCCCTTCTTAATAAATAATAAAGATATTCGAACAGAAGTGGATTTACATGAATACGAGGAGGATTACATTATGAAGAAAAGAGAATCAGCCTGCGAAGCGAAGGATGCTCGCTGCAATTATACCCCCGAGGCATTTAAGACCTATGCGCCTTACGACGAGTTGAAAAAGACACCGGATGCGGATGTGACGATTCCGACCACCGAGGGGGTCAAGGTTGCCCGGGAATTTGTCAACGAGAATGAAAAATAGAAAAGAGGTTGTGCCGGAACAAAGGACTCAATCGTGAACGTACCGCACTTCGACCATTTCGACGGAAATTTCTATTTAGGTCGAAATAAATCCGTAAATATGTCGGATATATGGACAAATTGGTTAATATGAGCGTTATTTTGGAAGGATTTCGATTTTATTTGTATAAAATTTGTAGACGGTCGTAAAATGGCTCAAAAGATCGGCCAATCCCGGAGATTTGCTCAAAAAAGTCGAAAATGTGAGGCGCTGCCTATTAGCCTGCCTTGCTTGCCTGCCTTGCCCTGCCTGGCCGGCGTCTCGCCGAGGCACAGCTTCCGGGTAGCCGACCGAGCCCCAACATTTACGAAAAAAAGACAGCGGAGCGTCGAGTGATCGACAGTCCGCTGTTTTTTTTACGTGAGTGACAGGGTGTCACTTTATCGAAAATCTCAGAGGTATATATTGCCATTTAAAAAGTGATCTACTGGTAAAAGTTTTTTATGTTATGATATAAGTTAATTTAAAACTGGTAGATAGCGAACAGAATAGGATATCGAAATGAACATTAAAGTGAGCAAAACGTCAAAGACCCCGATCTACCTGCAAATATCGTCACAAATTAAGACCATGATTATTTCGAGGGAAATCATGGATGGTTTTATTCTGCCATCCGAACGGCTTATGGCCAAGAAGCTGGGGATTCATCGAAACACCGTGATCGCGGCTTACGCGCTGTTGGAACGGGAGGACCTGATCCATTCGGAGGAACGGATCGGATACCGTGTCTCCTATCCCCTGGAAGAGGAGACGGAGAAGGAAGAGCTGCCCAGAAGTGATTTTAAGGCGGTCAATTGGGATGGTATCATCAAGGAAGAATATCAATATGTGGAGAAGACCTTCGACGACCTCTTCTCAAAATCTTATCTTGAAAACATCATTTCCTTTGCGGGGGGCGTCGCTTCCTCCGCGGTATATACCGAAGAGGATCTGGTGAAAAGCATCGTGGATATCTTTTCGGATCGAAGAAATCTGGCGTTCTACAGCCCGTATCAAGGATATCATTCTCTGAGGCAGGAGATCTCTAACTTTATCAAAGAAAAAGGAATTTTGGTAAATCCTTCGGAAATTCAGATTTTCTCGGAGGCCAATCAGGCCATGGACTTTATCCTTACACTTCTGATCAATCCGGGTGACGTGGTATTGGCGGAAGAATATCTGTCTCCGGACGTGAAGCGGGCGTTGGATTTGGCCGGTGCGCGTATCATTACGGTGCCCATGGATCAGGATGGGATTTTGTGTGACCATTTGAACGCGCTGATCGAAAAGCATCGTCCGAAATTCCTTTATGTGAGCGCTAATTACAACGATCCCACCGGAATCTGCATGTCCGTGGAACGGAAGAAGAAAATTTTAGAACTATCCTATCGCTGCCGAGTGCCCATCATCGAGGATGACTGGACCTCGGATCTGACGCTGGAAGGACCGCCCTTGCCTACGGTGAAAGCGTTGGATCGCGGCAATAACGTGATTTACCTCTACACCTTTGCGCTGACCATGGTTCCCGGGATCAGCATTGCCTTCGCGGCGGCCCCCAAACCGCTGATTCGCAGTCTGCGTTATCTGGTTTCCGTTCGGCTGCTGAGCCTGGACTGGCTCCCCCAGAAGCTGGTGGAAACCTATCTGGCAACCGGGCTCTACGTGGACCGCATCAGCCTTTTTGTGGAGGATTATCGAAAAAAACGGGATCTCATGTGCCAATATTTGGACCAGGTCAAGGATTTGGGGGTGGAGTACCAAAAACCTTTGGGCGGAGTTTACCTCTGGTGCAGACTTCCCAATCACATCGACGTGAAGAAACTGTCCAAGGCGGCGCGCCTAAGGGGGGTCTATTTCATGCCGGGCTATGTGTTTTCCAGCGGGGGCGGAGCGAAGGAGAATCACATTCGGCTGAGTTATTCCAACGCCACCGAAGAACAGATCAGGGAGGGAATGAAGATCCTGGTCGAGCTGATCCGAGAATTATAACAGCATCGGCGCGTCCCGAAATTCGGGAAACACGCTTCCATTGCACTCATGGTGCGGCGGAAGCGTGTTTTTTTATGTGACAAGCTGGTACCCTGGAAAACGCAAAACCTGGTACTTTTATTTCAAGCGGGGAGAGAATATTCTGAATTCACTAAAGAATTCATTGGCAGTATCAAACGACACATGGGAAGGAGAGGCAATGTACAAGTATATTCTAAAAAGAATAGCAATGCTCATACCAGTGCTGATCGGCGTAAGCTTTGTCGTCTTTGTGATCATCAGCATGACCCCCGGAGATCCGGCGGCCGTCATTCTGGGGAACGCCGCCACGGAGGAAAGCCTGGAAAGCCTGCGGGAGGAGATGGGCCTGAACGATCCCCTCATCGTCCGCTATGGAAATTATATGTGGGATCTGCTGCACGGCGATTTCGGGAATTCCTATAAAACTCATCTGAGCGTGGCCAGTCAGATCATGGAAAAGCTCCCCAACACGATCATTCTTTCTTTAGGAGGAATGCTGGTGGCGGTGATCGTCGGAGTCCCGGTGGGAATCATCTGTGCGAAAAAGCAATATTCCATTTTCGACAACATCGCCATGACCTTTGCCCTGATCGGGACCTCCGCGCCGGCGTTTTGGATGGGGCTCGTTCTCATCATCGCGTTTTCATTGACCCTTGGATGGCTGCCCTCCGGGGGAATGGGAGAGGGGGTGATCGGCTCGCTCAAGAGCCTGATCTTACCGGCCATTACCGTAGGCGCGGGAACCGGATCGGTGCTGGCCCGAATGACACGGTCCTCCATGCTGGAGGTCATTCGCCAGGATTATGTCAGCACGGCCAGGGCCAAAGGGCTCAAGGAAAGCTTGATTACGCGCAGGCACATGCTGCGGAACGCCCTCATTCCGGTGGTGACGGTGATCGGCCTGCAATTCGGGATCCTTTTAGGCGGCGCGGTGATGACGGAAACCGTCTTTGCCTGGCCGGGACTGGGCCGTTACGTCTTGGAGGCGGTAAAAATGAAGGATACTCCGGCGGTCATGGGTTCGGTGATCGTGATGGGGCTGATGTTTTCCCTGGTCAACTTATTCGTTGACATTTTATACGCCTACATCGACCCCAGAATCAAATCACAGTATAAACGTGTTAGACAATGAGAGGGGACGGGCCATGTTATTCAACCGGAAAAAAAGAACGGAATTTGTTTTAGGCACGGTGACGGGAGAACAGACCGGAAGAACGCTGTTTCAAGAAGTCGTAGCCCGGTTTCGCAGAAATAAAATGGCGATGGTGGGGATGTATATCCTGCTGATCCTTCTGACGATTTCCGCGGCGACGATCCTCATCGATCTCGTGACGGGAGGCAGCCTGTACAACGATTACGTCATACAGCAGAATCTCAGCAATAAGCTGCAGGGGCCCAGCACCGCTCACATCTTCGGCTGTGACGAGTACGGCCGGGACATCCTGCTGAGGATGATTTGGGGCGCCAGATATTCTCTGCTCTTAGGAATGTCCTCCATCCTATTCGCCGCGGCGGTGGGCGGTGTCCTGGGAGCCATCGCGGCGTATCGGGGAGGAATCGTGGACAACGTGATCATGCGCTGTATGGATATCCTCCTGGCGATCCCCTACATGCTGCTGGCGATTGCCGTGGTATCCGCGCTGGGTCCCAGCCTGCCCAATTTGATGCTTTCCATCGGCATCCCGGAGATCCCCGGGTTTGCCCGCATCGTCAGAGCCTCGGTGATGACGGTGAAGGACCGGGAGTTCGTGGAGGCGGCCCGGTCGTCGGGAGCCAGCGACCGGCGGATTTTATGGAAGTACATCATTCCCAATTGTCTGGCGCCGGTCATCGTCCAGATTTCCCTCAGCGTGGCCAACGCGATCCTTTCCATCGCCGGGCTGTCGTATATCGGGCTGGGAATTCAGCCGCCGATTCCGGAGTGGGGAGCGATGCTCAACAGCGCGAGAAATTACATCAGAGACGCCATGCACATTACCATCATCCCCGGAATCGGGATTATGACGACCATTTTAGCGCTGAACGTATTCGGCGACGGGATTCGGGACGCTCTCGATCCGAAGTTGAAGGACTAGGAGGAATAGACGATGGCAAATTTACTTGAAATCGAAGACCTGATCGTTCATTACGAAACCTCGGACGGCGTGGTGCACGCAGTCAACGGGATCGATTTGTCCATAGAGGAAGGCTCGGTTTTCGGACTAGTGGGAGAGACCGGGGCCGGAAAGACCACGCTGGCCAAGGCCATTATGAGACTCATCCCCACACCTCCCGGAGTCATCAAGAGCGGGGAAATCCAATTTCAGGGGAACCGTCTGCTGGGGCTTTCGGAGACGGAGATGCGAAAGATCCGGGGGCGTGAGATTTCCATGATTTTTCAGGACCCCATGACCTCTCTGAACCCCGTTCTCAACATCGGAGAGCAGATCAGCGAGGTCATTGAGAACCATCAGAAGCTCTCCGGGGCCGCCGCCAGAAAAAAGGCGGAAGAAATGCTGGAGCTGGTGGGGATTCCGGCCATCCGGTACGAGGAATACCCCCATCAGTTTTCGGGAGGGATGAAACAGCGGGTCATCATCGCCATGGCGCTGGCCTGCAGTCCCAAGCTGCTGATCGCGGACGAGCCGACCACCGCCCTGGATGTAACCATTCAGGCGCAGATTTTGAAAATGATGCGGGACCTCAAGGCCGAGTTCAATACCGCCATCCTTCTGATCACCCACGACTTGGGAGTCATCGCGCAGAACTGTGACCACGTGGCGGTGGTTTACGCCGGAGAAATCGTGGAACAAGCGGACGTCTATGAGATATTTCAGCATCCCCGGCATCCGTACACCATCGGGCTCCTGGAGGCGATCCCTAAGTTGAATCAAACGGTGAGGCGGCTGGTTCCCATTGAAGGACTGATGCCGGACCCCACCAAGCTGGCCGCCGGCTGCCGGTTTGCGGACCGCTGCCGATTCGCGGAAAAGGAGTGCGGAGAGATCCATCCGGAAATGAT
>CAUHLX010000088.1 GCA_959606705.1 uncultured Bacillota bacterium
AAGGAATCTGTGTTTGGCTCTCCGCGGGTATGAAGCAGAAAAAGGATCTGGAGATTTACGAGGCAATTTCTTATCTGAGAAATACCGCGTCGCTGGGAGGCCGAGGCCCCGGCAGTGCCGATACGGTGATCGAACAATTGTCGGAACGGCACGGGAGACTGCAGCCGGTATATCTGAGAATGCTTCGCCTTCTGCGCCTCAATCAAAAGGAAGCGGCGGCGGAGTATTTCGGAAGAGAGGTGGATACTCCCATGGGCAGGGATTTCGGTCGGCTTCTGATCCAGTGGGACGAGCTGGAGCCCAAGACCTTGACCGAAACGCTGATCTCCCATCAGAGGAATCTAAAGGAAGTACGGGTGACCGCGAGAAAGCGGAAAGATGAAATGATCAGCGACTTGATCTATCTTCCGGTCATCCTCAATGTAATGCTGATCTTTGTCAATTTTATTTACGTAGCGTATTTTATCGATCAAAAGGACGTTTTGTCCGCACTCTTTTAGGAGCAGGCGGGCATGAAAATCAAGAAAAGGGAACGGAGGCGTTTTATGAAACAGATTATCGTATTGGTATCTATGATTATTTTGGGTATTGCTATCGCGGGGATGGTGCTTCATTTCCAGGAAACGGCGACGGATATTACGGAAAAGGCCAACAGTGGTATTACGAAAGTTTTTGACGGAGAATGGGAGTCGTAGGGAGATGAAACAGTTGATTGTCATGCTGGCCATGGTTATGCTGGGGATTGCAATTTACGGAATGATCGCCGGACCGTCGGAGGATTCGATCCGAGGTGTGGTGAGTCAGGTTTGGAAACAGGAGGTGGAAACGCGTCAGGCGTTTCCTTGAGAGATTAGACCGCGAGGGAGGCAAAACGCATGAAGCAGTTGATTGTGTTGATGGCCGTGCTTCCGCTGATGCTGATTTTTATGGTGCAGTATACGATCGATCAAAAAAACAGCAGCGTGATCGGACAATTCCAGGATTGCGTCTACACGGCGAAGGAGCAGGCAAAACAGGCCGGTTGTTTTACGGCGGAAATACGGAAGGAACTGAGGGAGAAAATCAGCAGCCGAACGGGAATCCCGGAGCCGGAGATTTCCATCGAGGCCACGGAGGTACCGAAGTACCGGGTCAATCAGTTCGGAAAGGCCGGCGCGGGGAGCCGGGAACTGATCCATTATAAGGTATCGGTGCCCATTGAGCATCTGGTGGCGGGACCTCTTTTATTTGGGATCGGCAAAGAGGAGAATCGAGGAATCTATACCATTGAGAGCGATACGGCCAGCGAACTTTTGCGGGAATGAAATGAACTCGTATGCATAGAAGGTGCGGGAAGGGAGAAAATGTATCAGTGAAAGTTTTTATCGTATTTCTGGGACTGCTCATGATCAATCTCAGCTTCGTGTGCTACCAGAATGATATGGCATATTACCAGCAGCTTCAAAAGGAACTGAAGGCGGTGGCGGAGGAATGTGCCGCGGGCGCGGCGCTGTACTGCGACGAAGACGCTTATGGTCAGGGGCGGCTGGTGATCAAGGACGAGGATGCGGCCGCCTATGCCGGACATCTGGTGGATCGATCGGAGGAACGGATGAAGCGGAGCCTCAGGCCGACGATGAAGGGAAAAGGAGACCTTGATTGGACTCTTCACATCTTAGATGAAAAGACGGAGGGTGCCTATCGAAGTTTCCATAAAGGACGCTGGAAGTCCGGCTTGCTTTCGGAGCTTCCGGATTCCGTGCGGCGCGTCGAGGGACAGTGGCGCACCGTTTATGAGCCTTCCGTGGTCGTGGATGTGGAGCTTGAGACCGGAGATCTCTTCCGATTGCCCTTCCTCAATGTATTTCAGGTGAAACGGAGTGCCATGTACGAGCTTTCGGGAAATCATTCGATGGGGTGAAAGCTGTTTGGAAATTACGGTAGGACTCGGAAGAGCGCGGGGGAAACGAGGCGTGGCGGCGAAGCGCCGTCTGCGGGAACGGCGGGCGGCCTATGCGGCGGCGATTTTGCTGCTGTGCTCCGTCGCGGCAATGAGTCCGGCGCAAAGCTGGGAAGCGGAAGCCTACGTTGCTCCCGACGCACCGGAAATCGACTTGGCACCGATGCTGGAGACGGCTGAGGATCGAAGTGAAGGTTTTTCTCAAACGGAGTATCGAGTCCTGCTGGATCAGACCGGACTATCGAAGCGAGCCGTTGATGAACTGATGAATCAGGGGGACAAAGGGATCGCGCGGATTTTGGATTGCCAAGCGCGCCGGTATGCGCCGATGGACGTGGAATGCCGTAAATCGGGAACCTTCACCTGGGGAGAACGTCTCAATCTATCGCAGTCGGCGAATGAGGCCAAGACCCCGGAGTCCGGCTGGGCCGTTTTTCTGCCGGATCTGAAGGATGGGGACATCCTGATTTCACGAAACGCCCACACGCTGGGATGGCGTCATGGACACGCGGCTCTGGTCATCGACGCCAAACGGGGAAGGACGCTGGAATGTGTCTACTGGGGAGAGCCGTCCTGTGTCCGGAAGGTATCCAAGTGGGAGAACTATCCCAGCTTCGGACTGTTTCGGTTAAAGGACGCCGAAAGGAAAATAAATCCGGAGGGATTGAGGGATCAGGCCAGTGTCCGTTTAGGTGACGCGGTGGCCGACTACGCCAAAGCACATATGGAAGGTGTGAACTACGGACTGCTGGCCGGCATACCGACCAAAGCGCCCAAAGAATTGAAAAAAAGCCAGTGCGCACACCTGGTCTGGTATTCCTTTCAACAATTTGGCTACGATCTGGATTCGGACGGCGGGTGGCTGGTGACTCCCAAAGACCTGGCCAACAGCGATCAGCTGGAGCTGGTGCAGATATTCGGCGCAAAGCCCGATCACTTTTGGGATTGAGAAAACAATTTACGCCGGAATGATTGACAAACATCGGACCGGGTATATAATTAAAAAGTAAATATTGCAGTATAAATTAAATATTTAAATGCGATGAAGAGTAGAGTACATTTGGAGTTCCCATCTCAGAGAAAGGATGCCGTCCCCTTGCGGATGTGCTGGAAGTGTCCTGATGGAGACCAAGTGGAAGACCACCTTGGAGCAGCGCCCGATGAGGGTGGCCGTCGGAAGGAAGACTTTCGCCGTTAATGAAAATGAAGTTCTGTTTTGGGTGGGACCGCAGATGATGCCCCAAACGCTGTGTTATGCAGTGTTTGGGGTTTTTTAATTCTTTGAAGGAGGATGAACATGATAGAGATCAAACTGAAAGACGGAAGCGTTCGTCAGGCGGAGGCCGGAGCGACGATCAAAGAGGTTGCCAAATCCATCAGCCAGGGTTTGGCGAAGGAAGCGGTTTGCGGACGGGTGGATGGGACGATTCAGGGTCTGGATTACCCACTGCATCAGGACTGCGAACTGGACATTTTGAAATTTGAGGACGAGGACGGAAAGAAGACGTTCTGGCATACCAGCTCTCATATTCTGGCCAACGCCATTACCCGACTGTTCCCGGACGCCAAATTCGGAATCGGACCTTCCATCGATAACGGGTTTTATTACGATATCGATCTGGAGCATAAGTTTACGGAAGAGGACCTCCGCGCTCTGGAAAAAGAAATGAAGAAGATCTGCGACGGCAACGAGCCGCTGAAGCGGTTTGAACTGCCTCGTTCGGAAGCGGTTCAATACATGGCGGACCGCCAGGAACCCTATAAGGTGGAATTGATCAACGACCTTCCGGAGGACGCCGTCATTTCTTTCTATGAGCAAGGTGATTTTACCGATCTGTGCGCCGGACCCCATCTTTCCTCCACGGGATTGGTCAAGGCCGTAAAGCTGCTGTCGGTGAACGGCGCATATTGGCGGGGGAATGAAAAGAACAAGATGCTGCAGAGAATTTACGGGATCACGTTCCCCAAGCAGAAGCAGCTGGACGAGTATCTGGTTCGCATGGAAGAGGCCAAAAAGCGGGATCATCGCAAGATCGGCAAGGAGATGGATTTGTTCGCCATTTATGAGGAAGGCCCCGGCTTTCCGTTTTTCCTGCCCCACGGAATGGTGATTCGAAATGAGCTGGAGGCCTTTTGGAGAAAGGCTCATGCGGAACGGGGCTATCAGGAAATCCGGACGCCCCTGATTCTCAACGAAGCTCTTTGGCACACGTCCGGTCACTGGGACCATTATAAAGACAATATGTATTTCACGAAGATCGATGACGAGGATTACGCCATCAAGCCCATGAACTGTCCGGGTTCCCTCCTGGTTTACAGACGGAAGATGTGGAGCTATCGAGATTTCCCCATCCGGATGGGCGAGCTTGGTCAGGTCCATCGTCACGAACTGTCGGGAGCGCTGCATGGCCTGATGCGAGTACGGACGTTCACGCAGGACGACGCGCATATCTTCATGCTTCCGGAGCAGATCAAGGACGAGATCAAAGGGGTGATCGAGTTTATCGATTATGTCTACGGAATGTTCGGATTTAAGTATCACGTGGAGCTGTCCACCCGTCCGGAGGATTACATGGGCGCGTTGGAAGATTGGGAAATGGCAACCAATGCGCTGCGTGAGGCCATGGAAGAAAAGGGAATGGACTATGTGGTCAACGAAGGGGACGGAGCGTTCTACGGGCCTAAGCTGGACTTCCATTTGGAGGACTGCATCGGCCGGACCTGGCAGTGCGGAACGATTCAGCTGGACTTCCAGATGCCTCAGCGTTTCGATCTGACTTATGTGGGCAAGGATGGTGAACGCCATCGTCCGGTAATGATTCATCGGGTCATCTTCGGAAGCATCGAGCGGTTCATCGGTATTTTGACCGAGCATTTCGCCGGGAAATTTCCGCTGTGGCTGGCTCCGGTTCAGGTGAAGATCATGACGGTGACGGACCACTTCGACGACTATGCCAAGAAGGTGGCGGAAGCTTGCAAAGCCGCGGGCCTGAGGACGGAGCTGGATTTGAGGAATGAGAAGATCGGCTACAAGATCCGCGAAGCGAGAAACGCCAGAGATTCTTATTTGGTGGTCGTAGGTGAAAAAGAGCAGGAGAGCGGTTCCGTGAGCGTGCGTTCCAGCAAGGAAGGCGAGCTGGGGACCATGTCCGTGGAAGCGTTCATCCGACGGCTGAAGGAGGAAATCGAGACGAAAGCCTGCTGAATTCCCGCGGAGGTATTCGTGCCATCCCGGAAAGCGCAGCAGCCTAGTAAAAGAGGAGGATTCCCGGCAAGAATTTGTCGTGGAATCCTCCTTTCTTTTTCTCTTTCACAAAATCCGTTGGACTGTTCCGCGAATTAAGCTTCTTCCTAAAGATAAATTCCCGACAGCACTTCGGAAAAGACCCGATGCAGCTTTTCTCGGCAGTACTCTTCCGAATAATCACTGATGTGGGACCATTCGAATTGAGCCATCAGATAGACGCTCATAACGATGTCCACGATATCGTCGGCACTGATATCACTGCGGAAGATTTTCCGCTCCTGTGCGTCCACCACCAGACTGCGGAAAATTTTCAGCAAGTCCACCCGGGAAGCGTACAGGCTGCTTTCCTCGCAGGAATTGAGATAGGTGATTTTGCGGGAAAGATTGATATAGGAAATACAGTCCATGATAAAGGATTCCAAGACGGACAGGAGCTTTTCCGCCGGGTCGTCCACTTCGGATAATTCGTTCTCCAGATAGTCTCTGATCTGATCCAGCTCATCCTCGGCGATCCCCACCAACAGACTTTCCTTGCTGGGAAAGTAATTGTACAGGGTCGCTTTGGAAATTTCGGCTTTGATGGCGACTTCCTCGATCATCGTATCGTCGTAGCCCTTGGCGCTGAACAGCCTTCGTGAGGCCTTCAAAATTTTTTCCCTGCATTTTTGTTTATTCAGTTCTCTTCTGGACATCTTCATAACGGCTCCTCCTATTCTGATGAACCCGCTTTTCTTTCTTATGATACTCTGTCGAGGACATTTCCGCAAGTTTCAAAAAAGACGGTACTGATAGCTATATTATACTTGACTTTAATTTTAGACACAAGTATAATTTAACTGAAAATAGGGGCAATTAGTAAAAACGAAATAGTTGGGGAAAGGTGGTGCTTGCGTTGTCAGAACTGGAAAACCGTTTGGAACCGAAGTCCGCTGAGATCGGGCAGTCATTGGAAGATCAAAAGTATCAAGTGTACGGATACCGCTGGGTGGTGCTGGCGATCTACGGACTGAACACCGCGGTGATTCAGCTGATGTGGACCACTTTCTTTTCGATCACCACTGTTTCCTGGCAGTATTACGGATTTACCGACGCGGCAAAGGGAGAAAGCGCCATCAGTCTGCTTTCCATCATCTTTATGGGAGGAATGATCATCTTGTCCATCCCCACGTTGGCGGCTTTCGAAAAATTCGGTTTTAAGAAGGCGGTTGGTTTCGGGGTGGTACTCATGGGGGTCTGCGCTTTGATTCGCGGGGTGTTCGGAGACAGCTACACGGTTCTGGTGATCGTGTCCGTGGGATTTGCCATAGCGCAGCCCTTCCTCTTGAATTCACCGGGGCTGGTAGCGGGAAAGTGGTTTCCGGAAGGCGAACGGGCTACCGCCAACGGAGTGGGGCTCCTATGCAGCTACGCGGGAATGTGCGTGGGCCTTTTGTTGACTCCGGTGCTTTTGGATCTGGGCTTTACAATTAAAGGAATGCTGATGGTATACGCCGCGGTGGGCGTAATCGGAGCCGTTCTATTTGTGGTATTTGTCAAGGAACAGCCGCCGACGCCGCCTTGTCCGCCCGAATTAGCCGGACGTTCCGATTTTCGTGAGGGTATGATGAACGCGCTGCACAGGCGGGACTTCCTCCTATCTCTCATCATTTTCTTCTGTGTGTTCGGAGTGTTCAACACGTTCTTTACCATGATCGAGCCGATTTTGAGATACATGTCCGACGGTGCGGTGGACCCCACAAAATCCGGGATCATCGGAGTGGTCATTCTGGTGGTGGGCATTGCGGCAAGCTTCGTGATTTCCATGATTTCCGACAAGGACCGGCTCCATCGGAGAAAACCGTATATGCTGGCTTGCAGTGTTTTGGGAATCGTAGGAGTGGGCGCCTTTATTTTCGCTCACAGCTTCGGAATGATGATCGGAGCCGCGGTGATCTACGGATTCTTCGTAGTGGGCAGCGCGCCGTTGATCCTGACCTACGCGGCGGAATGCGTGTATCCCACCTCGGAGGGAACTTCGGAAGGTCTGCTGATGTGGGCGGGCAACGTAGCCGGAGTGATTTTCCTGGGTGCGGCTTCTTTACTGGGAGGCGATCACAAGCTCCTGATGATCGTTCTCACGGCGATCACCGTATTTTATGTAATCGTTATGGCCTTCGCCAAGGAAACGAAGCTGGATGGAAAAAATTAATCGCAGATCAATCAATTTAAGATAGAAAAATTATCACAAAGGGGAACAAGGAGGTACGACATGAAGGATCACTATTCTATCTCTTACTGGCCGGACGAAAATGAGATTCTGGAAAAGATGAATCGGCTGGTGAACGACAAGGTTTACGAGATCAAGCCGGAGGCCATGGAAGGTTATCTGAGCTATTTCGAAACCAAGTGTGCGGGTTCCAAGAAAATGATCGAGGAAGCCAAGCAGTACATACCGGGAGGGGTTCAGCACAATCTGGCATTCAATTACCCGTTCCCGCTGGCCGTGGCGAAGGCGGACGGTCCCTATCTGTACGATATCGACGGCAATCGTTACGTGGATTATCTGCAGGCGGGCGGGCCCACGCTGCTGGGAAGCAACTATAAGCCGGTCATGGAGAAGGCGATTGAAGTAATCAAGGATGCCAGCCCCTGCACGGGATTATTCCACGAATATGAGATGAAGCTGGCCAGGATCATTCACGAGAATATGCCTTGGGTCGAGCTTTATCGAAGCCTGGCAAGCGGAACGGAAGCGGATATGACGGCCGTTCGGATCGCCAGAACCTACACGGGAAAAACCAAGATCATCAAGGTGGGCGGCGCGTATCATGGCTGGAGCGACCAGCTGGTCTACAGCCTCCACATCCCTTACACCAAGACCTTTGAAGCGCACGGGATTCCCAAGGAAGCTTCCGCCAACACGCAGGAAATATTCCCGAATGATATCGAAGGATTGAGGAAGCTGCTGGAAGCCAATGAAAAAGAGGGGGGCACCGCGGCAGTCATCGTGGAGCCGCTGGGACCGGAAAGCGGTACTCGTCCGGTAGCTCGGGATTTCAACAAAAAAGTGCGTGAGCTGTGCGACGAGTTTAAAGCGCTGCTGATCTTCGACGAAGTGGTGACCGGATTCCGGGTGGGACCCGGAGGCGCGGCGGGCTTCTTTGATGTAAAACCGGACCTGACGGTATTCGGTAAGATCGTAGCCGGCGGTTATCCCATGGCCGGAGGCGTGGGAGGAAGCGAAGAGGTCATGTCCTGTGTGGCGGCCGGCGTGAAGCCCGGGAAGCCGAAAGCGTATGTGGGCGGCACGCTTTCCGCGAATCCGCTGTCCTGTGCGGCCGGATATTTTGCCATCGACGAGATCGTCAAGCAGGATGCGGCCAAGAAGGCGGGCGAAAATGGCGATCGTCTGTGCGCGGGCATTCAAAAGCTGATCGATCAGTATCAGCTGCCCTTTGTCACTTGGAATTACGGCTCCATCGTGCACTTTGAAGTTTCCGGTGTCATGTATCTCAACGCGGCGGACCCCGAAGTATTTAAGAAAATCGGAGCGCGGCAGCACAACATCGAAAAGTTTGGAGCGGCCTTGACCGCCAATAAGATCATCACTCTGGCGGGAAGCCGGATTTACACCAGCATGGCGGACAACGATGAGACCATCAAGGAAACGCTGGAAGGATTTGAAGACGTATTCAAAAATATCGAAAAATAAAAGAGGATACTGCTGATTGGATTTTAACGAGAGGAAAGGAAGGAACGAGTTATGATTAGAAAATTGGATGATGTCAACATGATGCATGCGTTTCCGGAGGTTGCGTTTTCGGAGGATTACATCATTGCAACGTATCAGGCGAAGGTACCCACCAGCAACATCGAAAAACTGGCCCTGGCCATTGCCGATGAGCAGACCACCGGAACCTGGATCAAGGTAGCGCATGAAACCGGTGATAAGAAGAGAAAGTTCGGAGCCAAGGTGGTTTCCATTTATGAGGTGCCGGATACCGGTGTGGATTATTCCGGAGAACCCCCGATCTACATCGTGCAGATCGCTTATCCCATCACCAATTTCGGCGACAGTATTCCCATGATGCTGTCCACGCTGTTCGGAAACATTTCCGCTTCCGGCATGGTGAAGTTCATTGACTGCGCGTTCCCCAAGAAGTACGTGGAGCAGTTCCAGGGACCGAAGTTCGGCGTTCAGGGGTTGAGAGACATTCTGGGCGTTCCGGACCGCCCGCTGGTCAACGCCATGATCAAGCCGAATATCGGCTGGACTCCTGACGAAGGCGCCGAGCTGTTTTATGAGGCGACAAAGGGCGGCGTGGACATCATCAAGGATGACGAGCTGATGCCCGCCAACGAGCCGCACTGTCCGTTGAAGGAAAGAGTAACCAAGTTCATGGCTAAGGAGAAGCAGGTATTTGAAGAGACCG
>CAUHLX010000089.1 GCA_959606705.1 uncultured Bacillota bacterium
AAAAGGCTTCTATGGACAGAAGAGCAAGGTATTTCGCGCTGCAAACCCGGCCGTGATGCGTTCTCTGCGTTCCGCATACATCGGCAGAAAGAACAAGAAGAGAGAGTACAGAAGACTGTGGATCGCGAGAATCAACGCGGCCGCCAGAATGAACGGCACCTCTTACAGCAAGCTGATGAGCGGACTGAAGCGTTCGGGCATCGAGATCAACAGAAAAATGCTGTCCGAAATGGCGATTCACGATCCCGCCGGCTTCGCACAGCTGGCTGAGACCGCCAAGAACGCCGCGGCTGCAAAATAAGCGCGGCCGACAAGCTGTTTCGACAAAATAACCCCCGCTTTCCGGGCTATAATCCTATTGAGGATGAGGTCCGAAAAGAAGGGGGTTTTTTCATGTGGTAGTTTACGCAGAATATTTATTTCTGGAAAATCTGTTTACCGGCTGTCTCATTTTAAGCTTGACCAAAAAGATCGGCGGACTTTCGGCCGGCCGGATCAGAATCCTGATGGGGGGCGCGCTGTGCGGCCTTTATTCTTTTGTCTTGTTTCTGCCCAACCTGTCTTCCCCGGAGGCACTTCTATCCAAGCTGATTTTTTCGGCAGCCGTGATACTGGTGGTTTTCGGGAGAGATACACCCGGGCGTTTTGGGAAAACGATATTGGTGTTTTACCTGGTCAGCTTTGCCATGGGAGGCATTACCGTGGGGCTGATGTACTTTTTCGGCGTTCCGGGCGTTTCCGGGAACACTTCGCTTTACATAGAAGGGGTCACGTATCTTCAAGTGGTTTCGGGGTGCGTCGCCGCCTACGCCGGACTGAGTTTGTTCGCGGGATTTTTAAAGGAACGGCTTCTGACCCAGAAAACATCGGCACAGGTGGAAATCCGCATCGGAGAGCGGACGGTTCGTTTGGCGGCGCTGGTTGACACAGGCAATTTTCTCACGGATCCCATGACCGGCCGACCGGTGCTTTTAGTGGAGGCGGAGGCGCTGAAGAGCTTGGTTTCCGAAGAGGGAAAGCCCATCGGGGATCTGGCTTCCCGGTTCAGCCTGATTCCCTTTCATTCCGCGGGAGCGAGTTCCGGCTTGATGACGGGAATCCGACCGGACCGCGTTACGATTTTCTCGGGAGAGGGGACCGGCGGCATGGGGACGAAGGAATTGAAAAACGTAATCATAGGTGTTTACAAGGGAACGTTTCAGAGAGATTGGAACGGAATTCATTACGAGATGCTGCTGCATCCGATGGTGCTAGAGGGGGGAATCGTCAGCCATGCATAAGAGAATACGGAATTGGAAGGAACGGCTGCTGGGGCAACTGAAATGGATGATGGCGCTGCGCCGGCTGAAACGGCGCGGACCGGGAGGAATTTTTTACATCGGAGGAAGCGACGTACTGCCGCCGCCTCTTTCGGCGTCGGAAGAAAAGGAATTGATGGCTCAGCTTCAAACGGGAAAAGGCGCGGAAAGCAGCGAAGCCGCCAAAACCGTTCTCATTGAACGGAATCTGAGGCTCGTCGTTTACATCGCTAAAAAGTTTGAAAACGCGGGGGTAGGGATCGAGGACCTGATTTCCATCGGGACCATCGGCTTGATTAAGGCCGTCAACACCTTTAATCCGGAAAAGAACATCAAGCTGGCGACTTACGCCTCCCGCTGTATCGAAAACGAGATTCTCATGCATCTGCGCCGAAGCAGCAAGACCAGGGGAGAGATCAGCTTTGATGAGCCTCTGAATGTGGACTGGGACGGGAACGAGCTGCTGTTATCCGACATTCTGGGTACCGACAGCGACGAGGTTTACAATCATCTGGAGGAGGAGGTCAATCGAAATCTTCTGGTCTACGCGCTGGATAAGCTGTCACTGCGGGAAAAGCAGATCATGGAGATGCGGTTCGGCCTGAAAAGCGGCAATGAGATGACCCAGAAAGAGGTGGCGGACGAGATGGGAATTTCGCAGTCCTACATTTCCAGGCTGGAAAAAAAGATCATCGGCCGGCTGAGAAAAGAAATCAAAAAGCTGGGGTAGAAGCGGAATAAAACGACCTGGAAAAGTGAATAAATAATACCGACACGAATGTGCTTGCTTAGGGGGGCAAAACAAGAAGGGTCGGTATTTTTTTATGGCAAACAAAGTGGAAATCTGCGGCGTAAACACCTCGAAGCTTCCGGTGTACAAAGACGTGGAAATGAAAGAAATGATCGATAAAATTAAAGGGGGGGATATGGAAACAAGAGAAAAATTCATCTATGGGAACCTGCGGCTGGTCCTTTCGGTCATCCAACGGTTCAACAATCGGGGGGAAAACCCGGACGACCTGTTTCAGGTGGGCTGTATCGGCCTGATCAAGGCGCTGGACAATTTCGATACCTGTCATAATGTAAAATTCTCGACCTATGCGGTACCTATGATCATAGGAGAAATTCGAAGATATTTAAGAGACAATAACGCGATCCGTGTCAGCCGTTCCCTGCGGGACACCGCCTATAAGGCGCTGCAGGCAAAAGAGAGGATGACCCGGGAAAACCAGAAGGAGCCTACCGTGGCGGAGATTGCCAAGGAGCTGGAGCTGCCCAGAGAGGACGTGGTACTGGCGCTGGATTCGATTCAGGACCCCATCTCGCTGTTTGAGCCGGTGTTTCACGACGACGGCGATGCGATCTACGTGATGGACCAAGTGAAGGACACCAAGAACACGGATGAACGCTGGACGGAAAACATTTCTCTGTCGGAGGCGATGAAGCGTTTGACGGCCAGAGAACAGAACATCCTGACCATGCGTTTTTTCGACGGAAAGACCCAGATGGAGGTGGCCGACGAAATCGGCATCAGCCAAGCCCAGGTCAGCAGGCTGGAAAAAAACGCGTTAAAGTATATGAGAAAATACGTGTAGCTTAAAACTAAAGGATAAAAAATCAAATGAAATATTAGAAGGCGTTTCTCAAAACGAGAGGAACGTCTTATTTTTTAGTTGTGGGATCAGTAAGGTTTGCAGTACAATAAACGGAGAAAGGAAGTGGGAACAATGAACAATTTAAAAGACCATTTTATCTTTGAACTGCCCACGAAAGTGGTGTACGGCCCGGGATGCCTCAAACAGCTTCCGGAGCAGTTGGCGGCGTTCGGCGGAAAGAGGCCGCTGCTGGTGACGGATCCGGGGATCGTGAAGGCGGGAATCCTGAGCAAGGTGACGGAGCTTCTGGACCGGGCCGGAGTGGAGTACGCCGTCTACGACGGAGTGGAGGCCAATCCCAAGGATGTCAATGTGGAAGCGGGAGCCGAGGCGGCGAGAAAATTCGGCGCCGACTGTCTGATTGCCGTGGGCGGCGGCAGCCCCATCGACTGTGCCAAGTCCATCGGAGTGCTTCTGGCTCACGATGCCGCGGAAATCAAGAAATATGAGGGGAAAACCGCGGCCACTAAGCCCAACCCCCTGCTGATCAGTGTTCCCACCACCTCCGGTACGGGGAGCGAGCTGACCTTCAGCTCGGTGATCACGGATTCGAAGAACAAATACAAGATGACCATCAAAAGTCCCTACACGGCGGCTCAGGCGGCGGTCTGCGATCCGGAGCTCACGCTGTCCGTTCCGGCGTCGGTGACGGCGGCTACGGGGATGGATGCCTTGACTCACGCCATCGAAGCTTATACCGCCACCTGTGCGGAGCCGATCAGCGATGCGGCGGCCCTGTACGCCACGGAATTGATTTCGGCCAATCTGGTGGAAGCGGTGAACAACGGAAGCAGCCTGGACGCCCGATGCGGGATGCTGATGGGCAGTATGCTGGCCGGAATCGCCTTCAGCCACTCCGATGTGGCTTCGGTGCACTGTGTGGCGGAAGCTCTGGGAGGCATGTATGACCTGCCTCATGGAGTGTGCAACGCCATCTTCCTTCCCTATGTGATGGAGTACTGCATGGACAGCTGTTTGACTCGCTATGCCAGAATCGGCAAGGCCATGGGGCTGGAATTCCACACCGAGGAAGAAGGGGCGGCGGCCGCGGTAGCCGCGGTCAAAAGGCTGGCGGCGGAGGTGAACCTGCCTTCCTTTGCCAGCCTGGGCGTAAAGGAAAGCGACTTTGAGCCGCTGGCGGAGATGTCGGTAAAAAACATTTCTACCATGAGCAATCCCAGGCCGATGGGCAAAGAAGATTATCTGGAGGTCCTTCGAAGGGCATACGCCGGAAAGTAAGAAATCTTTATGGGATTCACACGCAATTCTCACAAAACCAGGATGATTCGTTCACAAACCTTGAGCATAATAATATTGTTCGATATTGTTTGAATTATTAGGGAGGAACGAACCTATGAAAAAGAAATGGGTCGCCGCGGTTACGGCCGCGACGATGATTCTGGGAAGTCAATCCGCCGTTTTCGCGGCTTCGTTTTCCGACATCGATCAGGTGCCGTGGGAGGGAGCTCAGGCCTACATCAATTCCGTGGGGGACGCCGGACTGATGGTGGGAGATACCAATGACCAGGGACAGACAGTGTTTCGGGCCGGAGATTCGGTTACCTTCTGCGAGACCGCACAGCTGGTCTACAGCCTGCTGAAAAATACCGGGAAGCTGGAAGCCGATCAGAATTTGGTAACGAAATGGCAGTCCGACATGGACGGGTATAAGATTCCGGAATGGGCCTATGAGGCGGTGAGCTACGGCTTGGAACATGGTTTTATCAACCTCTTGGAGCTGGATGGATACACCAATGATCAATATGGAAATTACAATGCCGACCGGGAGAGCGTGGCGGTGATGTTCGGCCGGATGCTGGCGTCCTATTACACTACCGACTCCTCGGCGGCTTTGACCTTCAATGACGCGGCCGAGGTTACGGCCGCCGCGGTGCCCTACGTGGATTTGCTGGTCCGTCGAAACATCCTGGTGGGAGATGACCTGGGGAATTTCAATCCCGCCGCGGAGATCAACCGGGCGGAGATGGCGGTAATGGTTTCCAAGACTTACACGCTTCTGAAAGAGGCTTCGAGCAGCGGACAGAGCGGAACGTCCGTCGGCACCGTGACGACTACCGCCAGCGGAGTGGTGGGCAGTGTGGATTCCTCCAAAATCACCTTGACGGGAGCTGACAGCCGCAGCTTCGCCGATTCCGCGGACTTAGTCGTCAAGGTGGAGGACGGAAGCAAGGAAGCGGACCTGACCACGGTGAATTCTTTAATCGATGCGCTGAACGCCGGAAAGACGCTGGAGGTGACGCTGACTCTCACCGACGGACTGGTGACCCGGGTCGCAGGGGCGGTGACGGGGATCACCGACGCGGATTTGACTTCCTTTGATGCCGGAAAAGGAACGCTGACCGTGACGGCGGACAAGGAAACCTATGATTACGCCTTCGATCCGGACGACGAACCCACCGTCAAGCTGGACGGCGCGACGGTAGACGCGGACAAGCTGGAGACCGCTTTGTCTTCTGACGATATTCAGGTGGCGCTGACCCTGGACAGCGACGGCCTGGTTTCCAAAATTGTGGCCGAAACCCTTTGATTTCACACTGATTTCATCGACGAATTTCGTCAAAAGAACAAGGAAACCCCCTTTATCTTCTAATGAAAAGGACCGTGGCAAGCGGTATAATCTTAGGTGGATAAGGGGGTTTTTAGCATGGATGTGAAATTTGAAATCACGGATGATATCCTGATCGCGGTGCTTTCGGGAGAACTGGACCATCATTCCGCGGCCTCGCTCAGACAGACGGTGGACGAGGCGATGGAAATGTTTCAGGTCAGGCACCTGATCTTTGATTTCGCCGGCGTGGGCTTTATGGACAGCGCGGGGATCGGCGTGGTAATGGGCCGCTACAACCGGGCCAAGGAACGGGGCGGCAGCGTGACCCTGGTAGGCTGTACGGAATATGTGGACCGTATTTTGGAAATGGCCGGGGTTTATACCATCGCCAAGCGGGGAGAGAGCATCAACGCCGCGCTGGCGGATCTGCGGGGTTCCATACCGGTGGTGGATTCACTGGAAGGAAGAACGGAAATCGGCGGAACGCCGGACGGGGAGGTGAAATGATGAACAGAATGAAGTTGGAATTTTTGAGTAAGTCGGAGAACGAAGCCTTTGCGAGAACCTCCGTGGCCGCTTTCGCCGCGCTGATGGATCCTACCGTGGAAGAGCTGACGGAAATTAAGACCGCGGTGTCCGAGGCCGTGACCAATTCGGTGATTCACGCTTATGGAGGCAGTGAAGAGGGACGAATCGTCGTGGAAGTGGTTTCACACGAGGACCGGCGTCTGGTGATCACGGTGGAAGACAGCGGCTGTGGGATCGAAGATGTGGAACAAGCTCGGGAGCCGCTCTACACCACGAAGCAGGACGAGGAACGGTCGGGCATGGGCTTTACGGTAATGGAGAGCTTTACGGACCGAATCGAAGTGGATTCCCAACCCGGACGGGGGACCCGGGTTACGATGCTGAAACGGCTGGACCAGGTGAATGGGCTCTAGCTACAAGGCCATCAGCAAGGAAGATACATATGAGCTGATCCGGCAGGCGAAAGAGGGTGACGAGGCCGCGCGCGAGCGGCTGGTCAGCCAGAACACCGGACTTGTTAAAAATATCGCATTGAAGTTTGTCGGCTCGGGCTACGAACTGGACGACCTGCTGCAGATCGGATTTATCGGACTGCTCAAGGCCGTGGACCGGTTCAACACCGAATTTGACGTCATGTTTTCCACCTACGCGGTGCCGATGATTTTAGGTGAGATCAAACGGTATCTGCGCGACGACGGGCGGATTAAGATGGGGCGTCAGCTCAAGGCGGATATTAAACGGATGAAACGGGCTCAGGAAGAATTCGGACACATTCATGGACGAACCCCAAAGATCAGTGAGCTAGCGGAACTGATGGAAATGGATGTGGAACAGGTGCTTTCCTTGCTGGAAGCGGGTGACGCCATCGGAAACCTGGAAAGTTTGGACAACCCGGAACGACTGGAACGGGAAGAGGGAGAACCTTATAGGGATACGGAACAGAAACGGGTGGAGGTCATTCAGCTGAAAAGCGTAATCGGCCAATTAAAAGAGCAGGAACGGCAGATCATCGTCCTTCGTTATTTCAAAGATATGACTCAGCAGCAGATCGCGGACCGATTGGGAATTTCCCAGGTACAGGTGTCTCGAATCGAGAAGAGGGTACTTCAAACGCTGCGGAAGGAAATGGCGGAATAGGGCGAGAACCGGCGAAATAGAATAGAGAATAAGTGGAATAAGCACGTCCCGGTCTTGCATAAGATGGAAGCAGACAGGGTGGACGGGCTTATTTTTCGGCAAAACTGGCAAAACCTGTTGTATTTTGCTCGAGCTTTTCAAAAAAAACCGTAAAAAAAAAAGAATTAATCAACAAAGAGTTGCAAAATATCGGAAAATGTAGTTTACTAATATTGTGTGCTGTTTATTTTATAACAATCTCGATTCCGGCAAGCCACGAGCCCTTTCCAAGGAGGGAAAAAGGGTGCGCATTTTTGCGGGTTTCGGGAGCATTTGCTAGGCAAATCAAAACCGTCACTTTATAACAAGGAGGCATAAACATGAACTTTCAATTGACGAAAGAGCAGGAATTCGTAAGGAAAATGGTGAGAGAGTTTGCGACCGCCGAAGTGGAGCCGTTGGCTGAAGAAGTCGACAAGGAGCATCGCTTCCCGGTTGAGACCGTGGAAAAAATGAAGAACTACGGCCTCATGGGCATTCCGTTCCCCAAAGAGTACGGCGGAGCGGGCGGCGACCACATCGCTTACGCGATCGCGGTAGAAGAACTGTCCAGAGTATGCGCGACCACGGGTGTTATCGTGTCCGCTCACACTTCTCTGTGCGGCTGGCCGATCTGGAACTACGGCACCGAAGAGCAGAAGCAGAAATACCTGATTCCCCTGGCCAAGGGCGAAAAGCTGGGCGCGTTCGGACTGACCGAGCCTAACGCCGGTACCGACGCTGCCGGACAGCAGACCAAAGCGGTCGACATGGGCGATCACTACGTTCTGAATGGTTCCAAGATCTTTATTACAAATGGCGGTTATGCTGATATCTTTGTCGTTATGGCTATGACCGATAAATCCAAGGGTACCAGAGGCATCAGCGCGTTCATCGTAGAAAAGGATTTCCCGGGCTTCTCCATCGGCAAGATCGAGGACAAGATGGGAATCTGCGGCTCCTCCACGGCTGAGCTGGTATTCGAAGACTGCATCGTTCCCAAAGAAAACCTGCTGGGCGATCTGGGCAAGGGCTTTGGCGTTGCCATGAGCACGCTGGACGGCGGCCGGATCGGTATCGCTTCCCAGGCTCTGGGTATCGCGCAGGGCGCTTTCGACGTAACGGTCGATTACATGAAGGCCAGAAAGCAGTTCGGACAGAAGCTGTCCCAGATGGAAGGCCTGCAGTTCGAAGTTGCCGATCTGAAGACCAGAATCGAAGCAGCCAGACTGCTGGTTTACTCCGCTGCGTTCAAGAAGGACCAGCATCAGAAGTACTCCGCGGACGCCGCCATGGCGAAGCTGTTCGCAGCCGAGACCGCGATGCATGTCACCACCAAGTGTGTCCAGCTGCACGGCGGCTACGGCTACACCAAGGATTACCCGGTGGAAAGAATGATGAGAGACGCGAAGATTACCGAAATCTACGAAGGTACTTCCGAAGTACAGAAAATGGTTATTTCTTCGAATGTTTTCGGTAAATAAGAGAGAGGGAGGAACTACGATGAAAGTTATTGTTTGTGCAAAGCAGGTTCCGGATACCAACGAAGTTAGAATCGATCCGGTTAAGAAAACTCTGATCAGAGAAGGTGTTCCCAGCATTTTGAATCCGGACGACGCCAACGCTCTGGAAGAAGCGCTGAAACTGAAGGATCAGTATCCTGACGTTCACATTACCGTAGTTACCATGGGCCCGCCCCAGGCGAAAGACATGCTGATCGAATGTCTGGCAATGGGTGCTGACGACGCGGTTCTGGCCAGCGACAGAGCTCTGGGCGGTTCCGATACATGGGCGACTTCCAACGCCATCTACGCCGCGATTAAGAAGATCGGTGATTTCGACATCATCTTCGGCGGGCGTCAGGCGATCGACGGAGACACCGCTCAGGTAGGTCCCCAGATTGCTGAAAAGCTGGGCATCCCCCAGATTACTTATGTGGAAGAGTTCAAGATTGACGACGATATGAAGACGATCACCGTCAAGAGAGCTCTGGAAGACGGCTATCAGGTTGTAAAGGTTCAGACTCCTTGCTTCCTTACTAGCATCAAAGAACTGAATACGCCGAGATATATGAATATCTGCGGAATCTATGACGCTTGCAAGAAGGATATCCCGATGTGGGGCGCCAAAGATCTGGGCGTAACGGATAAAGAAGTAGGCCTGGACGCCTCTCCGACCAACGTATATCGTTCCTTCACACCCGTTCCCAAGGGCAAAGGCATGATGCTGGAAGGTGAAGACGAAAAAGATATTGCGAAGAAGCTTTTGATCAACCTCAAAGCGAAGCATGTAATCTAGTTTGGACAAGGAGAAGGAGGAACAGTT